>NZ_LBMX01000029.1:0-2660 GCF_001010885.1 Clostridium sp. C8
AAGAATACCAGCACCAATTCATTCATTTAAGAATTAGAAATAAATTGCGAAGCAATTTATATAGTTCACAGCGCACAGTTCACAGTTCACAGTTTTTGGAATAAAGTAACAGGGAACAGGTTATGATATAAATTGCAAAGCAATTTATAAATGAAAGAATGAAAAAATTAAAACAACTGTGCACTGTTCCTTGTGAACTGTGAGCTGAAAAATGCTTCGCATTTTATTACAAATATTAAATATATATTATATTTAGTGATATAATTAATATTGTGTAAATTTATTAAAGAGGTGTCGATATATGAATAAGTTAAAAGAAGTTTTATATGGAGAAATAGAGAGTTTCAGGGAAACTGGATATAAGTTCTTTAATGGAGAGCTAAATATTATGCAATTTAAGCATGTTTCTGGAGGATTTGGAGTGTATGCTCATAAGGGAGGAAAGGAGTTTATGATAAGGCTTAGAATTCCTTCTGGAGTAACTAATGTAAATGAAATGTATAAGGTGTATGAATTCGCAGAAAAGTATAAACTAAGCAATATACATTTTACAACTCGTCAAGCAATTCAATTACATGGATTAAATATAGATGAAATTTGTGATTTAATGATTGAAGCTCTAGATAATGATATATATACAAGGGGCGCAGGAGGAGATTATCCAAGAAACGTAGCTATATCACCATTATCAGGAGTTGATTCAAGTGAGGCTTTTGATGTAACTCCATATGCATTAGCAGTTGGAAATTATTTTTTAGAGAGAATATATACTTATAAATTACCTAGGAAAATTAAGGTTTCCTTTTCAAATACTGAAAGTGATTCAGCACATTGCACAATTCAAGATTTAGGATTTGCTGCAACTGAAAAGGATGGAAAAGAATATTTTGAATTATACTTAGGTGGAGGATTAGGTCAAAATCCTAAAAAGGCAGTTAAATATACAGAGCTGATTGAGCCAAAAGAGGTAATTTATTATGTAGAAGCGTTAGTAAGATTATTTATGACTGAAGGGAATTATGAAAATAGAAATAAAGCACGTATTAGATATATTGTGGAACGAATGGGAGAAGAAGAGTTCTTAGAATGTTATAAAAAACATTTGGAAGAAGTTAAATCCAATGAAAACTTAGAGATAAAAGTTAATAATAAAGTATATTCTAAAGAGGGTATAGAAATAGATATTAATAATAAAAGGATATTTAAACAAAAACAAAAAGGATTGTATAGTGTTTATATTCACCCAATTGGTGGTCAACTTGCGGTTAAAGATTTAAAAAAGATTTTAGATAAAGTTAAAAACTTTAAAGATATAGAAGTTAGACTAGCAATGACCGAAGGGATTTATTTTAGAAATCTAAATGGTAATGAGGCAAGGGAGTTATTAGAGTTAACAGAAAATATGAGTGCAAAGACTGAGTTAGAGCAAAGTGTGTCATGTATTGGGGTGCCAACATGTCAAATTGGAATATGCAATAGCCAAAGAACATTAAAATCAATTATAAATTACTTTAAAGAAAAGGAATATTGTTTAGATATATTACCAAGAATTTATATATCAGGATGTGGAAATTCTTGTGGAGTACATCAAATTGGATCTATAGGATTTACTGGTAAAAAGAAGAGGGTAGGAGAGAAAATAGAAGAATGCTTTACTTTGTTTATAGGTGGAGAACTTGGAATAGGAAAAACTAAATTAGGTAATTCATATGGAGATATTCCAGAAAATAAAATTCCTGAACTATTATATGAACTTTCTACAAAAATTGAAAGAAGTAAATTAAATTTTAATAAATATTTATTAGATAAAGAACAAGAATTTAGAGAAATAGTGAGTAAATATACAGTATAGAAATTTACATAGGTCTACTTTTTTACTCTTTAAGAAATTATAAAAAATTCATAATGTAGAATAAAAAATTATGATTTCTTCCTTCAGTTGGCAAAAGGTCATATGTAAGTTTGCGTTGACTTGGAGTGGAACGACGGAATAAGAAAACTTACATATGACCTTTTTTTATAAGCTTTCACTTACAAGAAAAATTAGAATGATGATAAATATAATTATCACATATAATTTATAAGATTTTTGGAAAACATAAAATAGAAATCTTAAAGTAAGGAGAAAGATAAAATGAAACAAGTAAAATTTAAAGGATCCCCTATAACTTTAGAAGGCAATACATTAAATGTTGGAGATAAGTTGACAGATTTTACAGTAACAACAAATGATTTAGGTGAATTTAGATTAAAAGATACAAAAGGTATAAGAGTATTTCTTACAGTACCATCAATTGATACACCGGTTTGTGATATGGAAGTAAAAAGATTTAATAAAGAAGTTGATAGCTTAAACGGAGTAACTTGTTATACAATTTCAATGGACTTACCCTTTGCACAAGCAAGATGGTGTGGATTAGAAGGAGTAGAAAAAGTTAAAACATTATCAGATTATAAAAATAAAAGTTTTTCACAAGCAACTGGGACTTATGCAAAAGAGTTAGGATTATTAACAAGAGCATCCTTTGTAGTAGATTCAAATAATACAGTGACATTTGTTGAGTATTTAGATGAAATTACAAGTGAACCAAGTTATGATAAAATTTTTGAAGCTGCTAAAGAAGCAAAATAACATTAGTAAAAAGGAGCTGTCGCATTAG
>NZ_LBMX01000030.1:0-10341 GCF_001010885.1 Clostridium sp. C8
AAGCTAGACACGGACAAGCATTTAAGGGATTATTAGATAGATATTTTGGTCAAAACTAATATATACAAGAAATTATAAAAAGAAGTTGTCTTAAATTAAAGTTTAAGACAACTTCTTTTTATATTAATCTACGGTTAACATATCAATAGACTTTGATTCTTCAATTTTTTTGTCAACTACTATATTGTAGGTTAAGCCTATTAAAATGAACAGTCCACCAATTAATTTTCCTACTGATAAAGTATTACTATTAAAGTAATCTATGATAATTCCAATAGAAAGTTGGCCTATAAAAACTAGTAAAGTTAAGGAAAAAGATGATACTTTAGGAGTTGTATAATTTGATAAAACAACAACCAATATACCAATGCTTCCTCCTAAATAAGAATATATAGGCAAATTTAATTCATGAATTGGAGGAATATTTATATAATCTTTAGTTATAAGTAGGAATATGGTAGAAGTTATTAAACCTGTAAGGTAATTAAAAAATGTTCCTTGAAAAGTTCCAATTTCTTCAGCCAGTTTAGAATTAATGATTCTTGATATAACAACAGATACTCCAGATAAAATTGCTAATAAAATATATAACATAATATAAATACCTCCTAGAAAAATGTCATAATATAGATTCCAAGCATAATAAAAGATACGCCTAATAGTTTTTTCTTTTCAAATTTAACTTTTTTCATCTTCATCAATCCATAATGATCTATAATTAGAGATGATAATGTCTGTCCTAATAAAGCTATTGATATAGTTAAAGAAGCACCTAGGACATTAAAACTTATATTGTTGAAAATCACAGTAAGTACTCCAATTATTCCGCCACTATATAAAACTAGTGGAATACTTTTCTTTATATCAATTTTATATTTTTTATATATTATAAATATAGATATAACAATAAAGCCGCTTAAGTGGACAATTAAAGTAGAGGAGTAATTGCCTATTCGCCCAGATAAAATTCCATTTAAACTAACCATTAGAGTTATTAAAATTCCAGTAAATAATGATAGAAAGTTATACATATAAAATCTCCTTAAATCTTTTTTATAAATTTAACATAAAATGATTAATTTTTATTAGGACATATGTCATACTTATCATATATAAATTAAACTGTTATATTAAGGAGAAAAAATGAGAAGGATAAAAGATAAAGAATTGATAAATAAGTATATAAAACTTCATAATATAGAAGACTTGTTTAATGATAATATAAGAAGTAATTTGGAGCTTTTATTTTTTAGCAAAAGAGAACTAATTTTTAGAGATGGGGGTCAGGTAGAATATCTTATGTTTTTTGTAGAAGGAAAAGCAAAGGTATATTCAAGTTTGAAAAATGGGAAGTTATTATTACTAGACTTTTATAAAGAATTAGATACATTAGGAGATCTAGAATTAATAACTAATGACTTTGCAAGCTGTAATGTGGAAGCAATAGAGCCATGTGTATGTTTAGGAATACCCTTAAAAACATTAAAGAATATATATCATGAAGATACGAAGCTTTTGAATTTTTTGTGTAATTCATTAGGGAAAAAGCTGAAAAGATCTTCAAGAAATTCAGCTATAAATTTAATGTATCCATTAGAAAGCAGATTAGCAAGTTATATTATTTCTATTGGAAATTCTAATAGTAAAGTTATTAGATTTGACGAAACTTTAACTATAATTTCAGAACTATTAGGAACAAGTTATAGACATTTATTAAGAACATTAAATAATTTATGCGATAAAAATATTTTAATGAAAGAAAATGATTGCTATACAATATTAGATTATGAAAAACTTGAAGCATTAGCAGCTGATATATATAAGTAATATAATTAGTATTAAATATACTAAAGTGCTATCTGCTAATAGTTTTAGTATCAACTGAAAAAACTGTAAGCAATGAATTGTGAACTATTAATTATTAATGTATAATAATTATGAATTATATAAGTTGTAACAAATATTATATGTTTAAATAAGCTATTTTTGAAATTTATAGCTTTTAAGTATGAATAGTATTTTAGTAATTTATATAAAAAATTAAATAATATATGTGCTTTAATTTTAATACTTTATTTAAATAAGCTTAATAAATTTTAATCTTATAGATTATAATAATTTAGTTATTAATTGAGGTATATATATAATATGGAGTGAATAAAATGAGATTAAGAAAAAAGCCATGGGCTAGACCTGAATTAGAAGATTGCAATTTTTTTATAACAAATCCAAGTGATAATAAAGGAAATTGGGGAAAGTTGTTTAATAATGATAATCCTATATATTTGGAACTTGGATGTGGTAAAGGAACATTTATAGCTGTTCATGGCTCAGAAAATAAGGATATAAATTATATAGCCATTGATATTAAAGATGAGGTATTAGTGCTAGCAAAAAGAAATATAGAAAAGGCATATAATGATAAATATACAAACATAGATAATTTAAAGCTAATGGCACAAGAAATATCATTAATTAATGATGTTTTTAGCGAAGAAGATATTATAGAAAGAATATACATAAATTTTTGTAATCCATGGCCAAAAGAAAGACATAAAAAAAGAAGGCTTACCTATACTAAACAGTTAGAAAATTATAAGAACTTTTTATCAGAAAATGGGACAATATATTTTAAAACAGATGATGATGAATTATTTGAAGAATCGGTAGAGTATTTTAAAGAAACAAATTTTGACATTGAATATATCACATATGATTTACATAATAGTGATGTTAAAGGAAATGTTAGAACAGAGCATGAAAATATGTTTAGTGAACAAGGAATAAAAATAAAGTTTTTAATAGCAAGAAGAAAATAAATTAAATTATGAAGAGTTAAGCAAAAAAGTCTCAATTGAGACTTTGCAATTTAGATTATTAAGATATTCTATTTTAGCTTAACTCTTAAATATAAGATAATTTTTAAAATCTCAATCTACATATTAAATCCACAGTATTTAAAAAGAAGTCTACTTCTCTAAGAGAATTATATAATCCAAAACTTGCTCTAACCATTCCTGGCATTTTGCATGTTGAATCAACTAAATGCCTAACAGAGTCTGAATTAGTTAAATTAAGCAATCTCTTTACATAAGGATGCGCACAAAAAGCTCCCTGCCTTACAGCTATTGCCCTAAGATCAGCCAAAAGTTTAGCTACTTCAGCATTATACATTCCCTCAATGTTAAACACTACTATTCCTAGCCTGTCGTCTATATTTTCAATATCAGCATAATTTATAACTCCTTGTATAGAGTTTAATCCGTTCAATGCTCTTTTTAACAATAACTTTTCATTTTTTTCAATAGTATCAAAGCCAATTCTATCAATTTCCTTCATTGCTTCTACTAAGGCAATTGCTCCAAAAAAATTAGGACTACCTGCTTCATTTTTTTCAGGAGGTGGTAATAATATTTCTGAATCATCTAAAACAGTTTCTACAGTTCCTCCTCCCTTAAAATCAGAATTTAATCTATCAAAGGTTTCCGTTAAACCAACTATTGCACCACTTCCAAATGGAGCATACATTTTATGAGCAGAAAACACTAAAAAGTCTATAGAATCATCGGTAGAGCAACCCTTTATATTGATTTTTTTATGAGCTACTATTTGAGCACCATCTACTATTAGCTTAGCATTATAACTATGAACAAGTTTTGATATATAGGACAAATCATTTATATATCCTGTTACGTTTGAAGCAGCAGTAATTGTAACATATTTAACTAATCCATTATATTTTTCTAGTAAGTATTGTAACTCATCTAGATTTAATCTACCATTATTGTCTACTTCTATATATTTTAAATTACATTTTCCTCTCCAAGGGAGGTCATTGGAATGATGTTCCATTCGCGTAGTTATAATTATATCATTTTTATTTTCTATTAATATATTTGATAACCTATTAATTCCCTCAGTGGTATTATTTACAAATATAACAGTGTACTTATCTTTTGGAGCGTTAAAAAAATCAAGTATATAATTTCTACATTCTAAATATTGTTTTGTAGAATACTCTGATTTTTGTCCAAGGCCTCGACCTATGGAACCATAAAACTCACATGCTTTAGTAATTTTATCTACAACACTTTTGAATACAGGTGTTGTAGCAGCATTATCAAAATTAATTGGTATTATATAATTTTTATTTAATATAGGAACTTTCTTATCAAGTCCTATAAATAGATTTCGTAAAGAATTATCCATTAAATTAAACATAGCACTACCTCCCATATATCCTATTCAGTTAATATATTGATGGTGATTATTAAAGTAAAAAGTAGTAGGTTCTAATGTAATATTAGGAAACATATATAAATATAAAACATATACTTATAATGAAAGATTTTTTGGAGGAAATATATGTATTATAATAATTCAAATAGAAAAGAAGATGATGACGATTTAAAGTTTATACCTTTAAATATAAAAGAGCCATTTGCAGAAAAAGATTCTAGTTGGTTTCCAATAGTAAATATGAACTCTCCTAATATAAGTAGTATGACTAATAATTTTATATTAGGATTCTCTTCACCTAAAAATGGTGAAAAATTAGATGAAAGTTTTCTAGAATCAATAGATTATATACCAAGCATTAGTTATACAGGTGAAAATACACTTAATACTTATGATACTAATACAATTACTAATAGCTATAATCAAGGCACTGCTAATGGGAGTGGATATATATCTAGTAGTATTTTATCTAATAATGGTATGAATAATAGTAACTATGGAACAAAAAATAATCAAAATAATAATAGCAATGGAAATAACAATTTTGAGTTGGAGTATCCATCAGAAACTATTTCGGAAGAGCTATATTCATATAATAAAGAGGCCAAATGTTCAAATGATAATTTAAATAATATAGGAACTAATATGAATTTAAATTCAACGTCTAATACAGGTGATATTAATAACATGAATAATGTATGGGAAAGCAATAATATGGGAAATGAAATGTTTGGAACAACAAACGGAAATATGAATACTGGAATGTTTGGAATGCCAAATGACATTACAAATAATAATACAAATAGTATTAACGGTAGTTGGCAGAATATTAATGATAATATAAATACTAATGAGTTTTCTTATATAGATTCTGACTATTTAAATAATGACAACTTTATTCCTATGTATATGAATTCTCCTAATGCAAATATGAATTCTACAAATATAGGTATGACTAATGGAATGACTAATAATACAAATATGAATTTTACAAATATGGTACCAACCTATGGATTCCCGAATCCTACTAGTATGGCTCCTATGACCATGGATGGTGGGTTTGGAATGACTAATAATACAAATATGAATTTTACAAATATGGTACCAACCTATGGATTTCCGAACCCTATTAGCATGGCTCCTATGACTATGGAAGGAGCATTTGGAATGCCGATTAATACAAATATGAATTTTACAAATATGGTTCCTACTTTTGGATATCCAAACAATACTAATTTGAAACCTGCTAATATACCACCAACTTATGATATACCGAATTCAGTTAATATGAATAGTGGATTCCAAAATAATTTTAAATTAGATCCTATGGATATAAATTATAATATTAATAAAAATATAGATGATTATATAAGAGATTATGAAAAAATAAATGAATCAATAAATAGCGATAAATATAGCTTCGAACCTCCTCATATGAAAATTTTAAGAGACTTAGACTTAGGAAATGATTATGAAAGTATTTATAGAGAATCTAATAATAGCGATATAGATAATATTTTCAAAAAGATAGAGGAAGATTATGATTCTATAATGTCTACATTAAAAATATATAAAATTCCGTATCCAATAGCTTCCTTAATAATAAGGAAAATAATTAGCTTAACTTTAAAGTTTTCTAATAAAGAGTGAGGTGAATAGATTTGTTATTTAGTGAAAATTTACCAAACTTACAAAGCAAAATAAGGATTTTACATGCTATACCATCAGAACAAGCTGTAGATATTTATTTAACAGGAAATCTAATGGGAGAAAATTTAGTATTTTCAGATATAACCTGCTATGAAAATATATCATCAGATAGTTATGAAGTTCAAATATATTCTGCAGGGACTTATGCTAGACCTTTGTTTAGTAAAACTATAGAAATTTTACCTAATACTACAAGCACCATTAGTATAGTATCTTTAAATAATAATATTGATATATTTGTATTAAATGATGCAAGTGTTGAGGGGGAATTAACAAGTTGTTTTTTAAGATTTATACATTTATCACCTAATGCACCTTTATTAACATTATCATTGCCAAATAATACGATACTTTTCGGAAATGTAGAGTATTTAGAAAAAACTGGATATTATCCGTTATCACCAGCAATATATGATTTTAAATTTAGCTTTTCAGCCATAATAGGGTTGTCAAGATATATAAGTCAAAAAACTCTTAGAAATGGAAAATTTTATACCATATATATTATAGGTTTAGTAAACAAGGAGCCTAATATGGGATATCTTATGGTTGAAGATGGAAGATAGATAAATGGGCTGTCGTATAGACAGCCCATTTAAGAGTTGATAATTAAATTTTCATTGGTTGACAGTACCTTTAATGCACGTAAATGTGGCTTAATGGAATTATACATATTCCTAAAAAAATTGAAAATACATGAATTTTATTATACCCATATTGTCTAGAAGCAGGTATAAGATCAGCAAATGAAATATAAAGCATTATACCTGACACTACTGCGAAAATTACTGATAAGATTAATTCATTTATATATGGTCTTAAAAACAGAAATGCTAGTAAAGCACCTATTGGTTCGGCAAGACCAGAAAAGAAAGTATATTTAAAGGCCTTATATCTACTTTTAGTAGAATAATATATAGGCATAGCTATTGAAATGCCTTCAGGAATATTATGAAGTGCTATTGCTAAAGCTATTGATATACCTAAAGTAGTATTTTCATAGCCTGATACGAATGTAGCAATACCTTCAGGAAAGTTATGTATCATTAGGGCAATCATTGATACAAATCCAACCCTATATAATTTCCCAGATGAATGAATAATATTAGGCTTATCAGGAATTAACTGATCTATTAATAGGGCCATAAATGCTCCAATTAATAAAAAGAATATTGATAATATAACTCCATTAAACTTACCAGTGAATTTCATTAAAGTGTCTTCAGCAGAAATAAATAAGTCTGTGAATGAAACGGTAATCATTACCCCGGCAGAAAATCCTAAGGCGAAAGTTATAAGTTTATTATTTTGAGCTTTAGAAAAAAATACAATAAAAGCTCCAATTATTGTGGACATCCCAGCTATTAAAGATAATAATAGAGGAATAAAAGAATTATTGTCTAACATAGAATTACCTCGTATAGTAAATTAGTATATAAGCTGCAATAAATACCCTACACTTAATTAAAATTAGTATTTAAGTAATTTATAATGTAGAGTATTAATCTAAGCAGATATATTAATAAATATATTAGATATTAATGGATCCTATGCAAGTTATATAAAATTTCCAGGAGAAAAAATATGATAAGTAACAGAATAAAAGAAAAGTTTAAGATGCTACCAATAACATACAAAATTTTAAATGAAAATATACAAAGTAAAAAAGTTGATTTTAAAACTTATAAATATGGAGAAAATATAAAACAATATTATAGAGTTTATAATGGAGATATAAATAAACCTATAATATTCTTTATTCATGGAGGAGGATGGTGGCATGGAAGCCCCAAAACCTCAAGTTATATAGGAAAGTTTTTCTGCGATAAAGGGTACACCGTTGTACTTCCAGCTTATAGACTTGCACCTTTATATAAATATCCAGAGCAGATAAATGATGTATTTACAGCAATAAGTCATTATTTATCTAATCAATGTAAAATAGGAAATAAGAAAATCATAGTTATGGGATTTTCAGCAGGGGGAGAACTTGCAACTAATATAGTATTTAATTTTAAGAAACAAAAAGAATTTAATATTAAGAAAAACATTTTTTGTGGGTTGATCACATTAGCAGGAGTTCTTGATTTTGAAAAATGTAAGTCAAAACACTCGGTTCTGTTAATAGAAAATTATTTAGGAAAGGAATTATCATTAATAGAAATAAATCCTATAAAATTATTAGAAAATAATGATATTAATATACCAGTTTTGTGTTTGCATGGGAAAAAGGACCCATTAATAGATATTGAAAATTCTATTAGTTTTGTAAATAAGATAAGGGATTTAGGTGGAAATGCTAAATTAAAGATTTTAGAGGATAAATATCATTCAGATATTATAACATTAGTAATAGGTAAAGGAGAAAATGAATCTAAAATAATTTTAGATTTTATTGAAGATATATGAGAAATATTAAAACAAGAAATTATTTGTTGGACAATTTGAAGGTTATATTGATATTTTTCGTAGTATTTGGACACGTAATTGAATATTACATAAAAGATAGTAATATTTTGATGTCTATATATATTTTTATATATATTTTTCATATGCCACTTTTTATATTTATTTCAGGATATCTATCAAAGAATTTTTATAAAATGAAAAGAAAATCTATCAAAAATTTATTGATACCTTATGTAATTTTTAATATGATTTGGTACTTAGCTGTTTATATAGGTACTAAGAAAAATATGTTTTCTTTAATATATCCAGGATGGACACTGTGGTATTTATTAAGCTTATTTTTTTGGAGAGTTTCTTTAAAGTATTTGCTTAAAATAAGATATATTTTAGGCGTCAGCTTTATTATAGGAATTTTTGTTGGATTAATTCCTAGTATAGGAAGTATTTTGTCTATATCAAGAACCATTGTATTTTTGCCATTTTTTTTACTTGGTTATTATGCTAAAGAAGAACATTTAAATAAGATAAAAACTTTTAATAATAAACTATCCATAATTATATTAATGTTATTTTTATTATTTGCAGTATTTATAGTTGAGAATAAATTTGTAGATTATAAATTTTTATATAATTCCTATTCATATAATGCATTGGGATTATCTTTAATAAAAGGAACTATATTTAGAGTATTGTTATACATTTCAGCAATTGTGTTTAGTATTTGTGTTATAAGTTTAGTTCCTAGTAAAGAAAAGTTTTTCTCAAAAATAGGTAAAGCAACTATGAACATATATATTTTTCATATTTATTTAGTTGTGTTAGTTTATTTCTTCATACCAAGATGGAATATTAGTATAATACAAAATATATTAATTATAATAAGCCCGTTTATAATAATATTTATTTTGTCTAGAAATAAAATAAACAAAGTATATGAAGGAATATTTTATCCAGTAAATATAAGCATAAATACAGGAAAAAAATCTATAAATAAATATAAAAATATTAACAAAAAAACTCATTAAATTTTATAATGAGTTTCTTTTGTTTATAATAGTGCAAATAAAATATTTACAAATGGAAACATATATAATATACTAATGTATATACACTAGTATGGAGAGGGGATTTTTTATATGGAAAGCAGAGAAAGAGTAAGAAAAATGGTTTTTGCAGCAGTATTAACAGCAATTGCAATTATAATTCCAACACAATTTGGATTTTTAAAGATAGTTATAGGACCTTTTACAGCAACTATAGCCTCACATGTTCCAATGTTTTTAGCGATGCTAATATCACCATCTGTGGCTATATTCGTAGGAGTAGGTTCTGCACTTGGATTCTTTATAACAACTCCATTAGTTGTTGCAGCTAGGGCGTCTATGCATATAATAGTTGGATATATAGGAGCAAAAATAGTTACAAAGGATAAAAACTTTAAGAAGGCGATAGCTATAACAGCACCTATTCATGGAATTTTAGAAGGACTTATAGTTATACCATTTGGTTTTTCAGTTTATCAATTTATAGTTGTAGTAGCTGTAGGAACTATTTTACATCATTTTGTTGATGGAACTATTTCATACGCACTAGCTAAAGCATTATCAAAAGCAAGAAGAAAAGATATATACGAAGTATTTTCTAGTGAAGCAGCATAAGATTTTGTAAGTCAAAGTAATTAGAAATGAAAGAATTATAAAGAAAAATTTTTAAGAGATTTTTAAATAAAATATATTTTCAAAATTGAATTTTAAGTTTTACATTATAAAACTTAAAATTCAATTTTTTATTTTTATATAAATGAAAATTAATTCAATTTTTTGTATAAGATGATTACTCGAATATATTTTAAAAAAGTGATATTATAATATTATAATTGGTAATTGTGCAGTGTAAATTGTTATTTGAAAGAAATTGGAGGAATTAAAGTGGAAAATGTGGAAAGTACCTCTCTTATTCTAGAAGACCAGCTAATAATAGTCA
>NZ_LBMX01000031.1:0-42301 GCF_001010885.1 Clostridium sp. C8
AAAGGGACTGTGCACTAATTATTAGTGCGACAGCCCCTTTTTATCTTTATAATGAGAATATTAAAATAGTAAAAAAAGTTAATAATTTTGAAGATTTAACTAATAATATCATATGTAAAATATTGGGAAAAGGTATTATAATTAAGTAGGAAATTACCTTAACAAACATGCACTTATTTTGTACTGGGATAGTAAACCCCCAACATTAAACGTTTACTAAGGAAATTTATTCTATAAATATAGAAGTTAGAGTTAATTAAATGTTTATTAAGGTGTGTTTGATTTGATAATTTACAATAATTTAGGGAGGTAAAATATGTATCGTAAAAAGAAGAGAATAATATCTCTAAGTGTTTTAGTCACGTTAGTTTTATCTATCTTAGGACAATCAATTCCAATAGATGTAGCAGCAATAGAAACAGTAAATCGAGAAATTACACCATGGAAGGGGGAAAAATGGCCAGAATTAATACAGGCAGAAACAAAACTTGGACCAAATGATAAAAAATTTACTCACAAGGAATATATGGGAATAGATTATACTGATCTCAAAGGTAAAACAGTTAGGGCGGTAGATGTGTTTGGAATAAATAGAGAGGAATCATCTACTTCAACAGTTGCTTATCATGATGTAGAATCAGCTCGTCTTGGTGCTTTGAATTATGAAAAGGAAAGATCAAATTATTATCAGCTATTAACAGGTGAAAATAATGATTGGGATTTAACAGTAGTGCAAAATGCCAGTGAAGCACAGAAGTTCTTAGACAATGGTTTTATGAATTCTAATTATGAATTAGATAATAATGATGGGTGGAAAAATGTTTCTTTACCAGCAAGCTGGACAAGCTATGGCTTCGATTTTCCAATATATACAAATGTGCAAATGCCTTGGCAAAGCAAATATGATCAAAATGTAACCGTTCCAAAAGCACCAGTGAACTATAATCCTGTTGGTTTATATCGTAAGAATTTTGTGTTAAATGAAAATATGATACAAGATAATGGAAGAGTTTATATATCATTTCAAGGTGTAGAATCAGCTTATTATGTATATGTAAATGGTAAGGAAGTTGGATATAGCGAAGATAGTTATAGACCACATGATTTTGATATTACAGATTATCTAAATCCTCAAGGGGAAGAAAATTTATTGGCTGTAAAAGTTCATAAGTTTTGTGATGGTACCTGGATGGAAGATCAAGATATGATTTATGATGGAGGGATATTTAGAGATGTATATCTTAGATCAACTCCTAGTACACATATATATGATTATTCAGTAGTTACTGATTTAGATGAAAATTTTATTAATGCAGAATTAGACTTATCTTTAAAATTAAAAAATTTATCATCAGAAATTTCCTCTAATTATAAAGTTGATGTAAAACTTTTTGATGAAAGTGGAGTTAATATATTAGAAGATGATGAAATGATTATTCCTATATCCAATATAGAATCTAATAAAACAGTAGAAGTAAAAGGGCTTAAAACTATCGTTTCTCCTAAATTATGGTCAGCAGAGAATCCAAATCTATATACATTAGTAATGACATTGAAAGATAGTAGAGGAAGCCATTTAGAAAGTTTATCACAACAGCTTGGATTTAGAGAAATAACATTTACTAGTAGTGCCGTAAACAATAGAACTGATTATAATAGAGTAACTTCATCTTATGATACTATTAGAATAAATGGTCAACCGCTATTATTTAAAGGAACAAATCGTCATGATACTGATCCAGTGTATGGTAAGCATGTTCCAAGAGAAGTTTTAGAAAAAGATGTTGAATTGATGAAACAATTTAATATCAATGCAATTCGTACATCACATTATGGAAATGATGAATACTTATATTACTTAGCGGACAAATATGGCTTATATATGATGGGTGAAACTAATGCAGAATGTCATAGTTTAATGAATAATCAAAATGCAATAGGAACTTATTTAAAACCACTTACAATGGATAGAACAAATACTTCATTCCAAACATTAAAGAATCAAACAGCTATAGTTATGTGGTCAATAGGAAATGAAATGTCTTATAGTAAAAATGGGGCAAATAATTTGTATCCTGAAATGGTATGGTATTTTAAAGATCGTGATAATACGCGCCCTGTTCATAGTGAGGGTTTAGGATCCAATGGGGGAGTAGATACAGATAGTAATATGTATCCAACTGTAGATACTACATGGTCTAGAGCATCAGCTTCAACAAAGATGCCATATGTACTTTGTGAATATTCTCATGCTATGGGAAATGCGGTAGGTAATTTAAAAGAATATTGGGATGCTATAAGAAGCTCAGAAAATATGATAGGAGCCTTTGTATGGGACTGGGTGGATCAGTCACGTTTAGCTGAACTACCAAAGCGATATAGCATTAAGGATCAAAGTAGTAATTCTGCTAATGGAGCTGTTTATGGAAGTGGAGTAGCAGTAGATGCAGAAATAGAATCAATAACAGGTAAAGCATATGATGGATATACTATAATTGAATCCCAAAATAATAATTTATATAATAGTGAACTATCAGGAGATAATGCTTCATTTACTTTTGAAGCAATTGTAAAACCAGCATCTACAAATATGAATAGTGTATTACTTTCAAAAGGCGATAATCAAGTTGCCTTAAAGACACAAAGCTCTGGAAGTGGATTAGAATTTTTTGTAGTTACTAATGGAAGTTGGAAAAGTTGTACTGCGAATTTCCCGGAAAATTGGGTTGGAAACTGGCATCAAGTTGCAGGAACTTATGATGGTAGTACTTTAAAGATATTTATTGATGGTGTTCAAGTTGCTTCTAGAGCAGATAAGGTAACTGTTGATTCAACAGAAGCCCCAGTAGCTGTTGGATATGATACAGTAAGAAGTAGAAGTTTTGATGGTGAAATATCAATGGCACGTATATACAAGGATGCATTAACAGCAGATGAACTAAAAGCACAATACAATGTTAATCCTGAAATAAGTTCAGATTCATCAAAAGTATTAGTATGGATAGATTATTCAAAAAATATAGAGGAAAGTTCAGATGGCGTTTGGGATTATTATGCATCATCTGATGTATATCAAACTTTTTATAATGAAGAAGCAAATGGTAAATTCTATGGTTATGGTGGAGACTGGGGAGATACTCCAAACGATGGAGACTTCTGTAATAATGGATTAATATCAGCTGATAGAACAGTTCAACCAGAGTTATATGAAGTAAAATATCAATATCAAAGTTTCTGGTTTAAAGCCAATGAGAATGAGGTTGCTACAAGAAAAATTAATGTTTACAATGAAAACAATTTCAGAAATCTTAATGAATATAATCTTAATTGGCAATTATTAGAGGATGGTCAAGTAATTGATAGTGGTGTAATGGCTGATGTAAATGTTGCGCCTAAAGAAACCAAGGCAATAAATATACCATATAATATGCCAGAGCAAATTAAAGCAGGTTCAGAATATTATTTAAATATTTTTGTAACATTAAAGGAAGATACTTTATGGGGAAAAGCTGGTCATGAAGTTTCACATGAGCAATTTGAAGTAGCTGCTAATGTGCCGAAGGCAGCTCCAGTTATTTCAGAAAAAGATATTGATGTAGAGGAAAAAGAATCAGAGTTTTTAGTATCAGGAGAAAACTTCTCTTTTAATATAGACAAGACAACAGGATTAATGAATAACTATGTTTATAATGGAGAAGTATTAATTGAAGAAGGACCTACTCCAAACTTCTGGAGATCTCCAATAAGTAACGATAATGGTAATTATGATGGCACTTGGAAAAATGCAAACCAAAATATAACTGTTAATAGTATAAATGTAGGTAAGTCTGAAGATGGAAGAACTGTAATTACAAGTGATTTAGTATTAAATAACGCAAAAGGAGCAACAGAAAAAATTATATATACTATAAATGGAACTGGAGAAATAACTGTTAATCTTACAACAGATGCAACTAAAACAAGTATGGGAAGATATTTGAAAGTAGGATCAACAATGACTTTACCAGAAAATTATGAAGATGTAACTTGGTATGGAAATGGACCAATAGAATCTTATCAAGATAGAAACACTTCTTCAATTGTGGGAGTTTATGAAAATACTGTATCAAATTTCTTCTATCCATTTTTGAAAACTCAGGATTCAGGAAACTTGACAGGAGTTAAATGGATTAGCTTAAAAAATTCAAATACTAATAATGCATTATTAGTAACTAGCAAGGAATTACTTGAAGCCAGTGCGTTACATTTCACGGCTCAAGATTTAAGTAATACAAGACATCCATATGAATTAGGGTCTCCAAGAAAAGAAACAATATTATCAGTAGATTATGTATCACAAGGTAATGGGAATAAGAGTTGTGGACCAGATACACTACCACAATACAGAGTAAATAATGATAAAGCATATAATTATGAATATACAATTGTACCATATACAACAGATAAGTCACCAATGGAATTAAGTAAAGCGTGGAGAGATGTTAAAGGGTTTGACGAAAAAGAAATATCAAAAGAAATTAAGGATTTAGTAGTATATTCATATTCTCAATATGATGATATAATGGGTCTTAAATTTAAATATGACAATTTAAGCGAAGAACAAAAACAAATAGTTGGAGAAGATCTTAAAAATAAGCTTGTAAGAGCAGTAAAAGATGTAGAAGCAATTAATGGAAAAGCTCCAGCATATATAGAAGATAAGAGTAAAAATAAAATAAATCCTATTATTATGAAAAGTGCTACTTTAGTCACAGATGATATTAGCGGTATTAAGCTAAATGGAAGATTAGAGCTTGCTAATAATAAGGGAGAAAATGAAGAAGATATATTTGACTCAATATTTAAAGGTAAACAAGCATTTACAACTGAGACATGGGTAATGCCTACTGGTAGTGGTAAAGACTACAATATGATTATAGGCAAAGGAGATAGTAGCTTTGGCTTAAGGACTAGAGATGGTAGTTCAGGAAAAATATCTGTAGATATTTTTGTTAAATCTACAGATAATAAATGGTACACAAAAGAAGCTATTATTGATGTTCCGTCAAATTGGATAGGAAATTGGCATCAAGTGGTAGGAAGTTATGATGGTAATGTATTATCAGTATATCTTGATGGAAACCTACTTGGAACAGCTCCAGTTTCAGCAAATGGTGTTGTACAAAATGATCAATCCTTATGGCTTGGATATTGTCCAGAAACAAATAGAACAAGTGATTACAAATTTGCAAGTTCTAGAGTTTACTCTAAAGCGTTGACAGAAGAAGAAGTAAAAGCACAAAAAAATGCATTTGAAAATAAAGAAAATGAATATGCAATTAATCCAGAAGATAATTCAGTTGTTATGTGGTTGGATATGAAGGACTTAGTTGTTCCAGGAATAAATTCTGAAGAAGCTAATAAATCATTATTAACTAATTTATACAATGATTTAAAGGATAAAATAAAAGAGGATTATACAGAAGAAAGTTGGAATAACTTTATTGAGGCGCTTAATGAGGCAAAAGCTATACTTGACAATAAGTATGTACAACAAAGTGAAGTTGACGAAGCATTTAATAAATTAACCCTAGCAGCAAGTATGTTAGAATATGCGGTTGACAAGGAAACTTTAGCAGGAACAATAGAGATTGCAAAAGAGAAATTACAAAACCAAGATAGCTTCACACCTGCATCAGTAGAAAGTTTGAAGAGGGCAATTGAAAAAGCAGAGGGAATCCTAAATAATAACGAAGCTACTCAAGAAGATGTTAATAGTATGGTTGAAGAATTACTTGAAGCAATGATAAACCTAGTTGATAGAGCTGATAATTCATCATTAGTAAGCATTATAAATACAGGAGAAGCTTTAATAAAATATAAAGATAAATATACTAGTTCATCATGGGATAAATTTATAGTAGCTTTAAATAATGCAAAATTAATTGCAGAAAACGGAGATGCTACAGAAAATGATATAAGTAAGGCTAAGGATGAGCTTGGAGAAGCTATGGTGAATTTAGTATTTAGAGCAAATAAAACATCTTTAGAAACAGTTTTAGGTGTAGCAAATAAAGTCCTTTCTAATATTGGGTCATACAAGCCTATAACAGTTGAGGGTCTAGAAGCTATAGTTAAGGAAGCTCAACTAATAATTGAGAAAGATGATGCTAATCAACAGGAAGTTGATAGAATAACTAAAACCTTATTAGATGCAGTTTCTAAGGTATCTATAAAAGCTAATAAAGAAAATCTAATAAATGTAATAAATAAATTAGAGCAAACAGACTTAACAATTTATACAAAAGCAAGTTCTAAGGAATTAATTGATTTGCTAGAGAAGTCAGATGAAATATTAAAAGACGAAAATATTGAACAATCAAAGGTAGATGAATTACAAGTTAATATTAATTTAGCAATAAATAAATTAGTATTGAAGGGAGATAAAACAGAATTAAATGCAAAAATAGCTTCAGCAGAGAATTTAGATAAAGAAAAATATACAACTTCTAGTTGGAATGTATTATCACAATCTTTAGTTAATGCAAAAGATGTAGTGGATAATCAAGATGCAGATCAAAAAACTGTTGATGAAGCATTAGTTGCTTTAAACAATGCAATTAAAGGTTTAATCACAAAAACTGATGAAGATAATACAAACAACAATGGTGGAAACAATAATGGTGGAAACAATAATGGTGGAAACAATAATAATGGTGGAAATAATAACAATGGAAGCAATAATCAAAATGGAAAAGGTGATGATTTACCTGAAACCGGAGGAACAAACTCTTCATATGTAATAATACTAGCTATAAGTATAATGATAGCTGGAGGTATCCTTACAAATAAGAGAAAGAAAGATGCAACTAATAATTAAGAGCATATAATATTTAAGGAGAAGCTGAAAGGCTTCTTCTTTTTTGAATTCGCTAATAAGGTATATAAATTTAAAAATAGAAATATATTTGAATTTATTATATTATAGATATAATGGCTATTTATTATAAATTCTATATTTATAATTTGTACAATTGAAAATAATATAAATATATGCAAAGATAAATAGATTTTGATTAAATAAAATATTTACTATTGTAGTGAAGACGTGTAAAATAATAAATTAGTCAAAGTATGTTAGAAAGGACTGAATTTAAATGCAAGGAACTTGGATAGAAGTTAGAGTTATAACTAAAAGTGAAGCACTAGAACCTGTTTCAGGAATATTTTATGGATTAGATTGCAAGGGGGTTGCAATTGAAGACCCAAATGACATATTAGAAAGAGAACAAGGTCCATTAACTTGGGATTTTGCAGATATAAACGTATTAGAGCATAAAGGTAAAGTAGCAGTTGTTAAAGCTTATTTTTCAGAGGAAGATAATATAAATGAAATATTAACGTACATAAATGAAAAAATGGATGAACTTAAAGAGCTTGGAATTGATACAGGATTAGCTAAAGTAGAAAGTGAAAAAATGTTTGAAGAAGATTGGGCTAATAACTGGAAAAAGTATTATAAACCAACTAAAGTAGGCGAAAAAATAGTTGTGAAACCTATATGGGAAGAATACCAAGAGCAAGGTGACGAAAAAGTAATAGAACTTGATCCAGGTATGGCATTTGGAACAGGGACACATGAAACAACAAGAATGTGCATTCAATCATTAGAAGAGTATGTAAAAGCTGATAGCACTGTTTTTGACGTTGGATGTGGCTCAGGGATACTTGCTATAGCTGCAGCTAAACTTGGGGCTAAAATGGCAGTAGGAGTTGATCTAGATCCGGTTGCTGTTGAGTCTGCAAAAGAAAATGTTGGATATAACAATTTAGATAATATACAAATACTTTATGGTAATTTAGTAGAAGTAATTGATGGAAAAGCAGATATAGTAGTTGCTAATATAATAGCAGAAGTTATATGCATTTTAACAGAAGATGTAAAAAGAGTTTTAAAAGATAATGGATACTTTATTACTTCAGGAATAATACATGACAGAGTAGAGATGGTTACTAAAAAGCTTGAAGAAACTGGTTTTGAAGTAATCGAAATAAATAAAGATGGGGAATGGAACTGTATAGTTGCAAAAGTAAGATAAGTTTTAAGGAGAATGAACAATGCATAAATTTTTTACTCCTAAAGAAAATTTTATAGAAAATAAAGCAAAAATATTAGGTGATGATGTAAAACATTTATATAAAGTACTAAGGCTAAATGAAGGGGATAAAATAGTTTTAAATAATTGTGATGGAGAAGAATTCACAGGTATTATTTCAACAATAACTAAACAAGAAGTCATTATTGAAATAATAGAAAAGCTTCAAATAAACAATGAAAGTAATGTAAAAATATATTTGTTTCAAGGATTACCAAAAGCACAAAAGATGGATTTAATAGTGCAAAAAGGTACAGAACTTGGAATTACTGAATTTATTCCAACTCTAACAGATAGAGTTGATATAAAGTTAAAAGGTGATTTTAAAAAATTAGATAGGCTTAATAGAATAGCTTTAGAAGCGGCCAAACAAAGTAAGAGAAGCTTAATACCAAATGTAGTAGATCCAATTAGTTTTGATGATGCTATAAATAAAATGAAGAGTTTAGATATAGTTATAGTTCCATATGAAAATGCAGAAAACTTTGGAATCAAAACTCTATTTAGTAATACTGATATTGATAAATCTAAAATCAAAACTGTGGGGATACTAGTTGGTCCAGAAGGCGGTTTTGAATTAAATGAAATAAATAAACTACAAGAAAATGGAGCTTATATAGTAACTTTGGGAAGTAGAATACTTAGAACAGAGACAGCAGGTTTTGTAGCTACTTCTTTAGTTCAGTATGAGCTAGGAGATTTAGGAGGAAATTAATAATGAAAGTTGCATTTTCTACATTAGGATGTAGAGTTAATGTATATGAATCAGAAGCAATGGCTGAAAAGTTCATAAGAGAAGGTTATGAAGTTGTAGATGCTAGTGAGGCAGCTGATGTATATGTGATAAATACTTGTACTGTTACTAATATGGGTGACAAAAAATCAAGACAAATTATAAGTAGAGCAAGAAGATTAAATGAAAATTCTATAATAGCAGTTGTTGGTTGTTATTCGCAAATAGCACCAAAAGAAGTTTCAGAAATACCGGGAGTAGATGTAGTTCTTGGTACAAGAAACAAAGGTGATGTTGTGTACTATGTAAATAAGGCTAAAGACGAAGGAAAGTCACAAGTTCATGTTGAAGGAGTACTTAAGAATAAAAAGTTTGAAGAACTTAACATAGAAGAGTACCAAGATAAGACAAGAGCATTCTTAAAAATACAAGATGGATGTAATAGATTTTGTACATATTGTATAATTCCATATTCAAGGGGATCAGTATGTTCAAAAGATCCTAAAAAGGTATTGGAAGAAGTTAACAAATTAGCAGAACATGGCTTTAAAGAAATAATTTTATCAGGAATACACACTGCTTCTTATGGATTGGATTTAGAAGGAAATGTTAATTTAATAGATATAATAGAAGAAATAGAAAAAGTTGAAGGAATAGAAAGAATAAGAATAGGATCAATTGAACCTGCATTCTTTACTCCTGAAGTTATAGAAAAAATAAAGAAATTTAAAAAGTTATGTCCACATTTTCATTTATCATTACAAAGTGGGTGTGATTCTACACTTAAGAGAATGAATAGAAGATATACAGCACAAGAATATGCTGATTCAGTAAAACTATTAAGAGAAACTATGCCAGATGTTTCTATAACTACAGATGTTATAGTAGGTTTTCCAGGCGAGACAGAAGAAGAGTTTAATGAAACATATGAGTTCTTAAAAAATATTAAACTTACTAAAACTCATGTATTTAAATATAGTCCAAGAAAAGGAACTAAAGCTTCAGATATGCAAGATCAAATTGATGGAAGTATAAAGGAAAAAAGAAGCAAGTTATTAATTGAGTTAAGCAATAAAAATGAAAAAGAATTTATAGAGAAATTTATAGGCACAGAAATGGATGTACTTATAGAAACGGAAGCTAAGGGACAAGAGGGGATGTATGAAGGGTATACAAGAAATTATATAAAGGTTCAGGTTCCTTGTTCATGTGCAGACGTTACTGGTAAAATAGTTGATATAGAAATAAGTAAAGTAGAAAATGAATATGGAATAGCAAAACTTTTATAAAAAACTATTCAGTACACTGTTAGCTAGAAATATTGTTTTGAAAAATAAAACAATATACTATATTAATTACTTGATATATTATATAATAATAAAATATTAATAATATTTAAAACTAATTGTAAGATAATAAAAAAATAAAGTTATTACTTAATGACTATTATCAATTAAAGGAACGGGGTGAATTTATGGATTGTATTTTTTGTAAAATAGCAAATGGTGAAATACCAAGTAAAAAAATATATGAGGATGAAAAGGTAATCGCGTTTCATGATATTAGTCCTGAAGCTCCTATTCATTTTCTAGTTATACCTAAGGATCATATACAAAGTGTAAATGAAATAAGTGAAGAAAATGCAAATATTATTTCACATATTTTCTTAGTTATTAATAAACTAGTAAGAGAGTTAAATATTGAGAAAACTGGATATAGAGTAGTAAATAACTGTGGAAAAGAT
Source organism: Clostridium sp. C8 (assembly GCF_001010885.1). Classification (NCBI taxonomy): domain Bacteria; kingdom Bacillati; phylum Bacillota; class Clostridia; order Eubacteriales; family Clostridiaceae; genus Clostridium; species Clostridium sp. C8. The sequence goes on from NZ_LBMX01000031.1 coordinate 10,613, forward strand.
GGTGGGCAAAGTGTAAATCATATACATTTTCATGTCTTAGGGCAAAGGGAACTAAAATGGCCACCAGGTTAAAGTTTTTTATCTAGATGTTGACTTTAAGGTATGCCTATTGTATAATATAGCGTGTGTTATTAAGCCCGTAGCTGAGTTAAATTAATTAATTTGAGCTAGCGGAGGGAGGGATAATAGATGTCAGAAATAAAAGTTGGAGAAAATGAAACACTTGAAAGTGCATTAAGAAGATTTAAGAGAAAATGTGCTAGAGCTGGAGTTCTTTCAGAAGTTAGGAAGAGAGAACACTATGAAAAGCCAAGCGTGAAGAGAAAGAAAAAATCAGAAGCTGCTAGAAAGAGAAAGTTCAAGTAGGAACTATTTTGATTTAAGATTTCAATAGAACTTAATTATTTAAGCTATTATTGGAGAATATACTTATCCAATACTTTAAATATATTATTTTATAATATATTTAGTTGAGGAATATAGTTTTATATTTTATCAAAAATAAGTGTAAGTATTATTATACTTGAATTTAAAGGGGAATAAACAGGATTTAATTAATCGGATTTTCTGAAGAGATAGATCTTGTTAAAGTACCTTCCTCAGCAGTTAAACAAAGAAAAATAAAATTGTTAAATGAACGGCTACACCATCGGTGTTAATAACATTGGATATATATCTAGGCTTTAATAAGCTTAGTATAGGCAGTTAAAGTCAATTTATAATAAGAATATTAACTAATAAATAAAAGCAAAGGAAATTTAATTTCTTTTGCTTTTTTTCTTTTTAAATTTTATTTGATAAAAATATTAATATAGTCTTACTAAACATCAATTATTTATGTGTAATTTTCTTAAGATTCTTATCATAAATTACTATTAGGCACAATCAAACAAATAATAAACCAGTATGTTATCATATTTTGCGTAATACTGTGTCAGTAAACACTTAGATAGCTACCAGTATCTGCGCATTTACTTCCTTGTCTTACACAAAATACTCGTTACATCTTTGGTTTATTATTTATATTCATGTGCCTTAGAAAAAATATAAGGAGAGAAGATTATGCAAGGAAAGATAGAGAGAAGTAGAGAGATAATAGCGGAAAAATTAGACTTACCTAAAGATATAGTACTAAGCGTTCCTAAAATAACAATTATAGGGAACGATGAAATAACAATAGAAAATCACAAAGGAATAGTATTATTTGATAGAAATAGTATAAAGGTAAATACTAAAGTAAAAGTTATTAATATTGAAGGAGAAAACTTTGAAATATTATATATTGGAGATTCTACAATAACGATTAGCGGAAAATTTAGATCAATTTCATACGAGGTGTAATATGGCAACAGGAGTTTTTGAAAGTGGAAAAGTAGTAGTAGAAGTTAACATATTAAAACCAGAAAGACTTTTAAACATATTATGGAATGAAAATGTAAATGTTATAAATATAAAAAGAATTGATGTGGCAACAATAAGAATATCAATAGATTATAATGACTATGATATACTAGTAGAAGCAGTTAGAAGTTTGAATGGGAAAAGTAAAATTGTTTCTAAAACAGGAATATTATTTATTGTAGGAAAACTAAAAAGCAAACTATTCTTAGCAATAGGAGGAATGCTATTTTTAACTATATTATTATATTTATCTACCTACGTATGGAGCATAGAAATTAATACTAAAAAGAATGTTTCTCCATATGAATTAAGACAGCAATTATATAGTATAGGTATAAAACCAGGAATAAGTAAAGATAAAATAGATGTAAAAGATATTGAAAAACAGTTAGAAAACATGAATTCAGAAATATTATGGTTAAGGGCAAGAATAGAAGGCTCAACCTTAAAGATATTTATTGAAGAAAAAGTTAATCCGCCAGAAATTAAAGAAGGTAAGTATGGAAACTTAGTTGCTAAAATGGATGGAGAAGTTAGTAGAGTATATGCTTTTTCAGGAAGGTCTTCAGTTCATATTGGAGATATGGTAAAGGTAGGAGATGTAGTTATTGAAGGAATCAATGGGAAGGAAGAAGATCCTTATCAAGTGGTACCAGACGGGGTAGTTATGGCAAATACTTTTTATGAAAAGAGTATGACAACTAAGATAGATGGAACAGAGCTTAAAAGAAGCGGAGAAAAGGATAGCGATATTTATATAAAAATATTAGGTAAGAAAATTTATCTTAAAAAAGCTATAAAAGAATTTAAAGAGTATGATAAAATAGAAGAGAGTGGAAAAATAATAAATAAAGTAAATTATTTTGAAAAGAAGGAATATCCAGTTCAATTATCGAAAGAAGAAGCTATAGATAAAGCTGTAAAAGAATTGGAAGAATCATTATATAGTAATTTAACTAGAGAAGCTAAAATAATTGATAGAATAATAAGTACTAGTGATAGCTCAGATGGGAATATAGTTGTTAATGTAGTGTTTGTAGTAGAGCAAAATATAGTAAATAATGAACCAGTAGAGTATTGAAAAACTATTCAGATTAGAGGGTGAGGGACTTGTTTTTAAATAAAAAAGATAAAGAAAATAAAAAAGAAGAAAAAAAATACAAAAGAATATTAATATATCTAATTGTATTTTTAACTATATACTTTCTTTTATTAACTGTAATTGCGCCTAAAAGGCATAATTTATCTGTCGGTGATATAGCAACTGTAGATATAAAAGCACCTATTGATACAATAGATGAAATTGCTACAAAGGAAAAGGAAGAAGAGGCTATAGCAAAAGCTAAAGAAGATAAACAGTACACAGTTAAAAGTGATGTTAAAACTCAAGCAATTGAAAATGCAAATAAATTGTTTAGTAAAATTACCGCTGAAAATGCATCTAACCCAAGTAAAGAAGAGACCGATAAAATAGCTGAAATAAAACAAATAGAAGAATTTAAGCTAACAGACGAAGAATATAAAGAGCTTTTATCATTGAATTCAGTTAGATTATCAGAAGTACAAAAATTAATAATAGAATCATTGGAAGCAGTATACAAAGAAAATATAGGTGAAAATGATTATGAAAGCTTACAAAAAGCTAAAAATATAGTGGATACTAATTTAGGAAAAAGTAATATTGATAGAACTTTGGAAGATATATTAAGAAATATAACTTATACTGAAATAAAACCAAATTTCTTCTATGATAGTGAAAAGACAGAGGAAAAAATTAAAGAAGCTCAAAAAAATGTTCAAAAAGAAATAATAAAGAAGAATCAGATAATAGTAAAAGAAGGAGAGCCTGTAACAGAAAGACAATTAGAAGTTTTAAAGGAATTAGGACTTTTAAATGATGGAACAACTAAAAGTTATTTATTATCATTTATTTCTCTAGCAATATTAGTTGCTTTAATTCTATTTATTCAATATAGTTATATAGCAAAAGAGAGAGCAGACATATTTAAAGATACTAAAATGATAATATTGATAAGCAGTATTAATATTATCATGCTTATAATTTCAATGGGAGTAAATATAATTTCACCATATTTAATGCCATTAGTATGCAGTGCAATGCTTATGACTATTTTAATAGATAATAAAATATCATTAGTTATAAATTTATTAAATATAACATTTATATCTATAATTGTAGGATTTAATCCATCTGTTATACTAATATCAATAGTAAGTGTTGTTCTTGGCTCAAGTGCACTTAAAAAAGTACAGCAAAGAAATGATATAATATATTCAACTCTTTATATAACTGTTGTGTCAGCTATAGGAACAGTAACGCTAGGGATGATTTCATCAAATAACTTAAAGGAGATTTTTATAGAAACTGGGTATACAGCAATAGGAATCCTACTTTCTGGAATATTAGCAGTGGGACTACTTCCATTCTTCGAATCAATATTTGATGTAGTTACTAATATAAAGCTACTAGAATTATCAAACCCAAACCAACCATTAATGAAAAAGTTACTTATGGAGGCACCGGGAACTTATCATCATAGTATGATGGTTGCTAATTTGGCAGAAGCAGCTGCGGAAGTTGTTGGAGGTAATCCAGTTATAGCTAGAGTAGGTGCATATTATCATGATATAGGAAAAACAAAAAGGCCGTATTTCTTTGGAGAAAATCAAATGGGGAAAGAAAATCCGCATGATAAAATAACTCCGAATCTAAGCACATTAATAATTTTATCGCATACTAAAGATGGCTTAGAAATGGCTAGGGAGCACAAGATTCCTAAAGTAATACAAGATATAATAGAACAGCATCATGGAACAACCTTGGTTAAGTATTTTTATTATAAACTTAAGAATTCATCAGATAGGCCAGAAGAAATTAAGGAAGAAGACTTTAGATATCCAGGGCCTATACCATCAAGCAAGGAATCAGGAATATTAATGCTTGCAGATAGTGTAGAAGCATCAGTAAGGTCAATTGGTGAACCGACAAAAGGTAAAATAGAAGAAATGGTGAATAACATAATAAATGATAAACTTAATTCAAGACAACTTGTAAATTGTGATTTAACCTTAAAAGATATAGAAATTATAAGAAAAAGCTTTTTGAAAACTTTAGATGGAATATATCATCATAGAATTGAATATCCTACTGAAAAGAAAGTAAAATAATTAAGAAAATTATAATGACTTTAAAAAGGGAAGGGGATATAACCTTTCCTTTTATTTTTATAAATAAAAAGGAGAAAAAAATGTTATATACAGAAAATAGACAAAATAAATTAGAAGTAACAGAGCAATTTATAAATAAAATAACAGAGGTATGTAATTTTGTATTAAAAGAAGAAGAAGTGTTGTGTGAATATCAAATTTCGCTGTTATTTGTTGATAATAATGAAATAAGGGAAATAAATAAAGAAACAAGAAATATAGATAGAGAAACAGATGTATTATCTTTTCCAATGTTAGATTTTGATTATAAAAAAGTATTTAAGGATATGTACGTAAATTATGTTTTTGATGAAACATATAAAGATGGAGACGAATTAGTATTAGGAGATATGGTATTATCATTAGAAAAGGCTATGGAACAGAGTGTAGAATATGGACATTCTTATGAAAGAGAAGTAAGCTATTTAGTAGTACATTCAATACTTCATTTATTAGGATATGATCATATAGATGAGGATGACAAAAAAATAATGAGAAAAAGAGAAGAAGAAATATTAAATAAATTACGAATTAGAAGATAATACTATAAGTGTGGGGGTATTATATGAAAATAAAAAGGCTAGTAGAGAGCTTTAATTATGCAATATCAGGAGTTTTAGATACTGTTAGAACACAAAGAAATATGAAAATTCATTTGTTTACTGCATTATGTGTACTCTTAGCATGTTTTTTATTGGATGTATCAAAAATAGAATTTCTTATTTTAGCAATTACAATAACATTAGTTCTTGTAGCTGAAATAATTAATACAGCTATAGAAGCAACTATTGATATATCAACTAATTATTATCATCCTTTAGCCAAAATAGCTAAAAATGCAGCAGCAGGAGCTGTATTAGTAACAGCAATAAATGCATTACTTGTAGGGTATATAATATTTTGGGATAAGATATCTAATATTTCTTATGATTTAATACATAAAGTAAAAGAATCAGAACCATATATGATATTTATAGCACTAGTATTTGTTACTATTGCAACTTTAATAATTAAAGCTATATTTGGCGAAGGCACACCATTAAGAGGTGGAATGCCTAGCGGGCATAGTGCACTTTCGTTTTCAATTGCTACAGCACTTTCATTAATAACAGAAGAACCAATATGCATAATTCTAAGTTATCTAATGGCTCTTATAACAGCTCAAAGCAGAGTGGATTCTAATGTTCATTCTATATGGGAAGTAATAGTAGGAGCTTTATTTGGAACATTACTTACTTTACTTATATTTGTTATATTTAAATTGTAATGTATCAAGTAGTTGAGTTTACAAAACTTAATAACAATACTTTAATTTTAAGAAAGTAATGATATAATAAAAGACACAACAATTTTATAGGAAATTAGGAGGAAAGATGTTTAAATCAGGATTCGTAACAATAGTAGGTAGGCCAAATGTAGGAAAGTCAACGTTATTAAATCAAATAATGGGAGAAAAACTATCAATAGTATCTAATAAACCACAGACTACTAGAAATAATATACAGACAATATTAACTGGAGAAAATCATCAATTAATCTTTGTAGATACACCAGGAATACATAAACCTAAGCATAAATTAGGAGAGTATATGGTTAATTCCGCTAAAGAATCTATGAAAGAAGTAGATCTTGTATTATTTTTGATTAATCCAGAAGAAGAAATAGGAAGAGGAGATAAATTTATAATAGAAACACTAAAGAATCAAAAAGCACCTGTGTTTTTAGTTGTAAATAAAATTGATGAATTTACTCAAGAAAGAGTAGCTAAAACTCTTCAAATGTATTCCTCAGAAATGGAGTTTAAAGAAATAATACCTATTTCTGCTTTGAAGGGGAAAAATGTAGATAAATTAGTTGAATTAATGATAAATTCAATGCCAGAAGGTCCTAAATATTATCCAGATGACATGATTACAGACGTTCAGGAAAGATTTGTTATTTCAGAAATAGTTAGAGAAAAGGCGTTGAGAACATTAAGAGAAGAAATACCTCATGGAATTGCAGTAGATATAGTACAAATGAAACAAAGCCCAATTGGAACATGGCATATTGAAGTTGATATGCTTTGTGAAAAAGATTCTCATAAAGGGATAATAATAGGGAAAAATGGCCAAAGTCTTAAAAAAATCGGAGAAACAGCAAGATATGAAATAGAAAGATTTTTAAGGAATAAAGTAAATTTAAAGATTTGGGTAAAGGTTAGAAAAGAGTGGAGAGATAATCAAAACCTATTAAAAGAATTGGGGTATAAAAAGGTTAAGTAAAATAAGGGGATGGTGTTTCTGTCACTACATAAGGTAAATGCAATAGTTATAAAAACTAAGGAATTTAAAGAAAATGATAAATTAGTATGGTTATATACAGATAAATTGGGGAAAATAACAGCTATAGCAAAAGGATCTAGAAAAAGTAAGAGTAAACTTCTATCTCTTACTTTACCTTTATGCTATGGAGAGTATGTTTTATTTAAAGGGAAAAGTTTATTTAATTTACAAGAAGGAAAGATAATTAATTCTTTTCAAGGATTATTAGATAGTTTAGACAAATTAACCTACTCATCGTATATATGTGAATTGATAGATATATGTGTAGAAGAAGGGGAAACAAATGAAGAATTATTTAGAAATTTCTTAACTTGTATGTATTTACTTAATACTAATGCATTAGATTATGAAATGCTTACTAGATCCTTTGAATTAAAATTATTAAAAGCAACTGGGTATGGATTAAATTTAGAAAACTGCGTAAGTTGCAGAGAAAAAATATCAGTATCCAATTATATATCTTTATCACATTATGGAGGTGTATGTGAAAATTGTAGAAGAGAACATGGGACATATATATCTAAGCCTGCATATAATGCAATAAAATTTCTCATGAGAACACCTATGGATAAGATATATAAACTAAACATAAATGAAGAAGTAAAAAAAGATATAAGTAAAATAACAACATTTATTATTTCTTCAAACTATTCTAAAAAACCAAAAAGCTTAGAAATGCTAAATTATATAAAGGAGTGAATGAATATGGGAATAACTTTAGAAAAGGTAGATAAAGTAAAAGAAAGAACAGGCGTAAGCTATGCAGAAGCAAAGTATGCTCTTGAAGTAAGTAATGGAGATGTATTGGAAGCAATAATATACATTGAGGGTATTAAAGGAATAAAGCCAGATTATATAAAAGAAAATGATACAAAAGAAAATGACTCAAAAGATAAATATGAAACAATAGATGAATTTAAAAGATGGCTAAAAGATTTAATAAATAAAGGAAATGTTACAAGAATTAGAATTAGCAAAGATGGAAAAGAAATTGTAGATGTACCAGTTAATGCAGGGATAGCAGCAGGAGTAATAGCTGTTATAATACCTCCAGTATTAGCTTTTGTTGTTATTGCAGCAGTAGTAACACAAATAACAATAGAAATAACTAAAGCTGATGGTAGTGTAGAGGTTGTTAACAAATATATTAGTAAAGCAGTTGATGACATAAAAGATGCAGCAACTGATGTAGCTTATATGGTTAAAGACAAAGTAAATGAAGTTAAAAATGAAAAATTTAAAGGTAATGACAATAAAAGCAGTAAAAAGAAAAGTGATAAAGAAGAACAAATAGATGAAAATGTATTTACATACACTGTGAATTTTGAAGATGATACTAAATCGGAGTAATATTAAGATAAACAGTAGATACAGTAGAATAAAATAAACAGAAAAGGAATATTCAGCTAATATGACTAATTTTTCAGAAAATTAAGTATAGTCAAACTTTTATAAAATGTTATAATTAGTATGTAAATATCAAACAAATCAAAATTATCTGAATATTCCTTGCAAATGTAGAAAGAGGGATAAATTTGCAATTATCACCAAGGCAAGAGCAAATAGTAAAGATAGTAAAAGAGGGACAGCCAGTAACTAGTGAAGCTTTAGCTGAAAAACTAGGAGTAACTAGGGCTGCATTAAGAGCTGATTTAGCCATTCTAACGATGATAGGCATGTTAGATGCTAGACCTAAGGTTGGTTATGTATATTTAGGAAAAGCTCATAATACTAGAATTTTGGAGAATATATCTAAGGTTCTAGTTGGTGAAATAATGTCTAAACCAGTTACAGTTACAGAAGAAACAACAGTATATGATGCAATCGTATTCTTGTTTTTAAATGATGTAGGGACATTATTTATAGAAAGTAATGGTATATTAGTTGGAGCAGTTTCAAGAAAAGATTTTTTGAAAAATGCTATAGGGGGAACCGATATACATAAGGTTCCAGTGGGAGTTATAATGACTAGAATGCCAAATATCATATGTGGATACGCAGAAGATAGTGCATATAGCTTAGCAAAAAAAATTATAGAACATGAAATTGATAGTATACCAATAGTAGAAAAGGTAGAAAATTCTACTAATGAAAAAAATCAATTTAAAATAATTGGTAAAATATCAAAGACTAACATAACTAAACTTTTTGTAAAGCTTGGAGAAGGCAATTAGAGTAAGGACTATGGATTAAATGTTTTAGGGTAACTACAGTGCAGAAGTACTGTTAGTATATATATTCAATTTGATTGAACGGAGGAGTATTGAGATGGAGAAAAAGAAGTACGTTTACCTTTTCAGTGAAGGCAATGGATCTATGAAGAACCTTCTAGGAGGTAAAGGAGCAAATTTATCAGAAATGATTTTACTAGGAATTCCAGTACCACAAGGATTCACAGTTACAACAGAGGCTTGTAATAAATATTACGAGGATGGAAAAGTAATCTCAGAGGACGTTATCGAAGAAATTCACCAAAAAATTTCAGATTTAGAAAAACTAACAGGAAAAGAATTTGGAAGTTTAACAAAACCTTTATTAGTGTCTGTAAGATCAGGTGCTAGAGTATCAATGCCAGGTATGATGGATACAGTATTAAACCTTGGTTTAAATGATCAATCAGTAGTAGCTATGGCTGATTTAACTCAAAATCCAAGATTCGCATATGATTCATATAGAAGATTTATTCAAATGTTCTCAGATGTTGTTATGGGTATTGAAAAGAGATTATTTGAAAATTTAATAGATGAACTAAAAGAAGAAAAAGGTGTTGAGGTTGATACTGATTTAACAGCTGATGATTTAAAGGTATTAGTTGGAAGATATAAAGAACTTTATAAAAAAGAAATGGGAAAAGAATTCCCACAAGATCCAAAAACTCAATTAATTGAGTCAATAACAGCAGTATTTAGATCATGGGATAATCCAAGAGCTATAGTTTATAGAAGATTAAATGATATTCCAGGGGAATGGGGTACAGCTGTTAACGTACAAGAAATGGTATTTGGTAATAAGGGAGAAACTTCAGGAACAGGGGTTGTATTCTCAAGAGACCCAGCTACAGGAGAAAATAAAATATATGGTGAATACTTAATGAATGCACAAGGTGAAGACGTTGTTGCAGGTATAAGAACACCACTTCCAATAGCTAAGTTAGAAGAACAAAATCCAGAAATATACAAAGAATTTACAGATATAGTTCATACATTAGAAAATCACTATAGAGATATGCAAGACATGGAAATAACTATAGAAGAAGGAAAATTATATTTCTTACAAACTAGAAACGGTAAGAGAACAGCTCAAGCAGCTTTAAAGATAGCTGTTGATTTAGTTGAAGAAGGAATGTTAACTAAAGAACAAGCAATATTAAAGGTTGAGCCAAATCAATTAGATTCTTTACTTCACCCAGCTTTCCATACAGAAGATTTAAAAAAAGCTACACCAATTGCAAAAGGTCTTCCTGCATCTCCAGGAGCTGCATGTGGTAAAATAGCTTTCACTGCAGAAGAAGCTAAGGAAAGAAAAGAAAAAGGCGAAACTGTAGTTTTAGTTAGATTAGAAACTTCACCAGAAGATATAGAAGGAATGATAGCAGCAGAAGGTATATTAACTGTTAGAGGTGGTATGACATCTCACGCAGCAGTTGTTGCTAGAGGAATGGGAACTTGCTGTGTTGCTGGATGTGGAACTTTAAAAGTTAATGAAGAGGCAAAAACACTAGAAGTTGGTGGAAAAGTTTATACAGATAATGACTTTATTTCAATAGATGGTTCAACAGGTAATATATATGGAGAAGCTGTTAAGACAGTTACACCAGAAATATCAGGACATTTTGCTACATTTATGGCATGGGCAGATGAAATTAGAAAATTAAAGGTTAGAACTAATGCTGATAGCCCAAGAGATACTAAGCAAGCTGTTGAATTTGGAGCAGAAGGAATAGGTTTATGTAGAACTGAGCATATGTTCTTTGCTGAAGATAGAATTATGGCAGTTAGAGAAATGATAGTTGCTAAAAATGAAGAGCAAAGAAGAAAAGCTTTAGAAAAATTACTTCCAATGCAAAGAGAAGATTTTATTGGAATATATGAAGCATTAGGTGGAATGCCAGCAACTATAAGATTCTTAGATCCACCACTACATGAATTCTTACCTCATAATGATGAAGACATTATGGGCTTAGCTAAAGAAATGGGATTAACATTTGAAGAATTAAAAGCAACAGTTGCAGAATTACATGAATTTAACCCAATGATGGGTCACAGAGGATGTAGATTAGCAGTTTCTTATCCAGAAATAGCTGAAATGCAAACTAGAGCTGTAATCGAAGCTGCAATAGAAGTTAAAAATTCTAAGGGATATGACATAGTTCCTGAAATAATGATTCCTCTTGTTGGAGAAATAAAGGAATTAAAATATGTTAAGGATATAGTTGTTGAAACAGCTGAGAGAGTTATGGAAGAAAAAGGTGTTAAGCTAAATTATATGGTAGGAACAATGATTGAAATACCAAGAGCTGCATTAACTGCAGATGCAATAGCTAAAGAAGCTGAATTCTTCTCATTTGGAACAAATGACTTAACTCAAATGACATTTGGATTCTCAAGAGATGATGCTGCTAAATTCTTAAAGGATTACTATGATAAAAAGATATATGAACAAGATCCGTTTGCTAAAATAGATCAAACAGGTGTTGGTGAACTAGTTAAGATTGCAGTAGAAAAAGGAAGAGCTGCAAGACCAGGAATTAAGCTTGGAATATGTGGAGAACATGGTGGAGATCCATCATCAGTAGAATTCTGTCATAATATAGGATTAGACTATGTATCTTGCTCACCATTTAGAGTTCCATTAGCAAGACTAGCAGCTGCACAAGCACAAGTTAGAAATAAAAGATAATATATATAAGAGGAGGTGTTAAACCTCCTCTTTAAAATTTTACATCATAATGATTTCGAAAGGCATTCATAAGTTCATAAGTAAATTGAAGTTGATTTTCTGCTCTGTCTAATCCTTTATTTAGAAGAAGAATAAAGGAGTTTTTATTACATCTCTTAATATTTTTATAATAATCTCTAGATAACTTCCAAAATTTTTGAGGAAAAGATATATAAGCTAATATATATTTAAAATCAGATTGCGTAAGAGTATTCTCTTCCATATATCTATCAAGAACATCTAAAGTTAAATTTATCTGCCAATTTGTATTTTCTCTTTTTAATAGCCTCCTTAAAAAGTAAGATATATCCCTAGAGCAATAATCCATTTTACATTTATCAAAGTCAATTAGTGCAATAGTATCATTATTTATTAATATATTTTTATTTACATAATCACCATGACAAAGAGACCTCGAAAGTTCCTCAGGTATAATTGAAGATGATACTTCAAAGGAAATCTTAGCAAGTTCTAGGTTTTCACTTAGATTTTCAAGAAATATTTTTGAAAATCTATCATTGTATTTATGAGCGTTATTTATATTAATTAGTAATTGATTAAAATGTTTTGATATAGTTTCATTATAATTTTCAAATCCTTCCCTTTGATTACTACCAACTATTGAGGAAAAGTTTTTAGAAGCTATATGTAATTTTCCAAGTGTTTTTGAAGAAAGTAAAACATGATTTAAATTATCAAAATCACACTTTTCCCCATCAAGCCATGGAGTTAAAATAAATAACATATCATTATATTTCACATATCTATTTCCATTATTAGTTGGCAAAAGTTTTGGAACATTTATTCCATTTCTATGACACCACTCCATTGCAGAGTAAACATATAAAAGATTTGCCTCATCATAATAAACTTTTTTCAAACAATAGCTTTCACTAGCAGAATCTATCCTATATACAGCTCTTTGCTTATCTGTATCTTTAAACTTTATACTAGTTATAGATGCATTCTGAAGATTGTAATAAGATAAGATATTAGACTTTATTTCCTCAACAGGAAGCAGCTCATCTTTTAAATCTGATAATACGTTTTCCATAGTTCTCTCCTTATATAATTACTCATTATTAAGATATTAGTAAAAAAAAGAAAGTATACTTGGTATTAAATATATTATTATAAAATATGTTTAAATAGAGGAAAATAGAGAAAAATATAGAATATGTAATATAGAGGTGAGATATATGAATGTAAGAGAAAAAATAGAGAGTTTCGAAAGGTTGACATTAATTCCACAAGCTACTTTCAGCACCTTGACACTAGGAAGAAAAATAAAAGAAGAAAGTGATAGTATAAGAACTTGTTTTATGGTTGATAGAGATAGAATAATTCATAGTAAGTCTTTTAGAAGATTAAAGCATAAAACACAGGTTTATATAAAAACTTTTGGAGATCATTATAGAACAAGATTAACTCATACATTAGAAGTATCTCAAATAGCAAGAACAATAGGAATTGGTGTTGGATTAAATGAATCACTAATAGAAGCTATTTCATTAGGACATGATTTAGGGCATGTGGCTTTTGCACACAATGGAGAAGAGGTATTAAATAAATTTTTAGAGGGTGGATTTAGACATAATGAACAAAGTGTGAGAGTTGTAGAAAAACTTGAGAGGAATGGATTGGGTCTAAATTTAACGGAAGAAGTTATAGATGGAATATTACATCATAGTGGTCTTGAAAATGGTTATAATAAAGCTAAGACACTAGAAGGTAGAGTTGTAAAAATAAGTGATAAAATAGCTTATTTAAATCATGATATAGATGATTCAATAAGAGCAGGACTTTTAAGTGAAGATATATTGCCTAAAGAAGTTATAAAGGTATTAGGTAACACTCATTCTAAAAGAATTGAAACTTTAGTTTTAGATGTAATTAAAAATACTACAGAAGCATTAAATAATAATGATATAGATATTAAACTTAGTAAAGAAGTTTGGGAAGCAATGACTGAACTAAGAAGATTTATGTTTAAAAATGTTTACTTAGGGGATATTTTAAAAGTAGAGAGAAATAAAGCAAAGTTTATTCTAGAAAATTTGATAAATTATTACTATACACATGAAAATGAACTACCTAATATATATCAAAATATAGCGAAAGAAGAAGGATTAAAAAGAGCAGTAGCAGATTATATAGCAGGAATGAGCGATGATTATTGCTTAAATAAATTTAATTCTCTTTTTGTTCCTAAAGTAGTTATATATTAAGAGCTATTAAAAAATATAAATTTGATTAAAATTTTAAATTAGAGAAAATATAAATAAAGAATATTTAATAAAAATTAATTTTAAAGAAGGAAATATAGAAAAAATGTCGAAATAAATATAAGTTGACGAAAATTATGAGTAAGGAGGTGAATCTCCTTGCAGATTTCTGAAGAGATTCTAGAAAAGGTAAAAGAACAAAATGATATAGTAGATGTAATATCTGAATCAGTTAGGCTTAAACGATCTGGAAGAAACTTTTCAGGACTATGTCCATTTCATAATGAAAAGACACCATCATTTTCAGTATCGCAAGATAAGCAAATATATAAATGTTTTGGGTGTGGAGAATCTGGAAATGTAATTTCTTTTGTTATGAAAAATAAAAATATGCCCTTTGTAGAAGCAGTTAAATATTTAGCTGATAGAGCTAATATTACAATAGAAAGTGAGCAAGGGAGAATAAGTCCAACTGCAAAAAAGAGAGAAATACTTTATAAAGTAAATGTAGAAGCAGCAAGGTTCTTTTATTCAAACTTGAAAAACACAAGAGAAGCAAAGGAATATTTTTTAAACAGAGGCATAAAGGAAGAAACAATAAAGAAATTTGGGTTAGGCTTTGCAAAAGATAGTTGGAACAATTTAATATTACATTTGAGAAAATTAGGATTTAGAGATGACTTATTACTTGAGGCAGGATTAGTTTCGACCTCAGAGAGAACAGGAAATAAATATGACAGGTTTAGAAACAGAGTTATATTTCCAGTATTTGATTATAGGGGTAAGGTAATAGGCTTTGGAGGAAGAGTCTTAGATGATTCAAAACCAAAATATCTAAACTCTCCAGAAACTTTGGTTTTTCAAAAGGGAACCAATCTATATGGATTAAATTTTGCTATAAAAAGTAAGATGCAGGATAGATATTTCATTATGGTAGAAGGATATATGGACTTAATAACTTTGCATCAATATGGAATTACAAATGTAGTAGCATCCTTAGGTACAGCTTTAACTACAAATCAAGCTAGATTATTAAAGAGATATGCTGATAAAGTTATAATATCATATGATGCTGACATAGCTGGTCAGGCAGCAACTATGAGAGGTCTAGAGATATTAAAAGATGCAGGATTTGACGTAAGGGTGTTAAGTATTCCACAAGGAAAAGATCCAGATGAATACGTAAGAAGTAATGGAAAAGAAGCATTTATTAAATTAATTAATAATGCTGAAAGTTTAATAGACTATAGGATTAAAAAAGCAGAAGAAGGAATTAACCTTAAGGATAGCAATGATTTAGTTAAATATGGGAAAAGAGTAACAGAGATTTTAGCAAATGTTAATTCTATAGAAAAAGATGTCTATATAAAGAAGATATCAGAAAATACTGGTATAAGAGAACAAACATTATATGATTTATTATCAAAAAAAATGACAAAAAGTATAAAAGAAAATGCTTTCATGAATAATAAGGAAGAAAATGGAACAAAATTATATTTAGAGCCAGCTTTTTTAAAAGCTGAGAGATCTTTAATGAAATTATGTTTAGAAGAAGAATATTTTGACTATATTAGTCAAGTGATAAGCCAAGATGAGTTAATTCTTCCAGAACATAAAGAGATTTTTTCTATTATTAAAGAAGCTAAAAAGGGAAAGATAAATAATATAATAACTTTTTTAGAATCAAAATGTACTAATTTAAAAACTATTGATGAAATAATAAAAATTAAAGAACAACATGTTCTAATAGGTAAAGATAATAAAAGATTAATACAAGATTTTATCAAGCAATTAGATAATTATAAATTAAACCAACAGTTAGATGAGTTAATAAAAAAACAAAAGCTGTTAGAAGCACAAGGTAAAATTGAAGAATCTATAAAAATAGCAATTGAGTTAAAAAAAGTTAATGAGAAATTAAAGAGAGGTGCAAAGTAGTAGTTGGCAATAACGGAAGGAGGTAACAAAATGGTAGATGAAAAAACAAAAGCTAAGCAAGGTAAAAAAGAGAATGAGGATAAGACTAGCAAAATGAATATAGTTAAAAATCTACTAGATAAAGGAAAGAAAAATGGTACTTTAACATATAAAGAAATAATGGATGAAATTGAACATATAGACTTAAGTCCAGAACAAATAGAAAAAATATATGAAGTGTTAGAGTCCATGGGTATAGAGGTTATAGGTGATCCTAATGGTATTGATGTAGTTGAAGAAGAATTAGAATTAGATTTAACTATTCCAGAAGGTATAGCTATAGATGACCCAGTAAGAATGTACCTAAAAGAAATTGGAAAAGTTCCTTTATTATCTTCAGAAGAAGAAATAGAATTAGCAAATAGAATAGAACAAGGAGATCAAAGAGCTAAAAAGAAATTAGCAGAAGCAAATTTAAGACTTGTTGTAAGTATTGCTAAAAGATATGTTGGAAGAGGAATGTTATTTCTAGACCTTATTCAAGAAGGAAATTTAGGACTTATTAAAGCCGTAGAAAAGTTCGACTATAGGAAAGGATTTAAATTTTCTACCTATGCTACATGGTGGATAAGACAGGCAATAACTAGAGCTATTGCAGACCAAGCAAGAACTATAAGAATACCTGTCCATATGGTAGAAACTATAAATAAATTAATAAGAGTACAAAGACAATTATTACAAGAGCTAGGAAGAGATCCTTTTCCAGAAGAAATTTCAAAAGTTATGGACTTACCAGTAGATAAAGTAAGAGAAATACAAAAAATAGCTCAAGAACCAGTATCTTTAGAAACTCCTATAGGTGAAGAAGAAGATTCACATCTTGGAGATTTTATCCCAGATGATGATGCTTTAGCACCAGCAGAAGCGGCAGCATTTACTATGCTTAAGGAGCAATTAATAAATGTTCTAGATACTTTAACTCCAAGAGAAGAAAAAGTATTAAGACTAAGATTTGGATTAGATGATGGAAGAGCAAGAACTTTAGAAGAAGTTGGTAAGGAATTTAACGTAACTAGAGAAAGAATAAGACAAATAGAAGCTAAGGCTTTAAGAAAATTAAGGCACCCTTCAAGAAGTAAAAAATTAAAGGATTATTTAGATTAGCACCAAAAGGTGCTAATTTTAATTTAGCAAGGAGAAAAAAATATGGAACTAAGCGAAAGATTAAATTTTATAATTAAAAATATTGAAAATACCTCAGTACTAGCAGACATAGGCACAGATCATGGATATATTCCATTACATGCTTTGAAAAGTGGAATTTGTAGTAAAGCTATAGCTGTAGATATAAATAAGGAACCATTAGATAAAGCAAGGTTAAATGCAATATTAGAAGGCATGGGAGAGGAATTAGAGTTTAGATTAGGTGATGGACTTAAAGTTTTAGAAAAAGATGAAGTGGAAGTTACAGTAATTGCTGGTATGGGTGGAAATTTAATTAAAGATATACTGGAAGAACAAATTGAAAAAGTTAATTCTATGAAGTATTTAATACTACAACCAGCACAAAATCCAGAAGTTCTAAGAGAATATCTTTACACTAATAATTATGAAATAATAAATGAAGATCTTTGTTTAGATGAAAATATATATTATGAACTTTTTAAAGTAAGGAGAAAAGAAGGAGAGGCTACGAACTTAGATCCAATATACTATGAAGTAAGCCCTAAACTTTTAATGCAAAAACATCCTTTAATGAAGGAGTATTTAATTTCAAAAGTTGAAAACTATGAAAAAATTAATAGTTTCATAACAGAAAGTACTATTAATGCAAATGAAAGAAGAAAATCAATACAAGAGAAGATAGACGTTATTACAAATATGATTAATTTTCTATAAGGAAGATGTTTATGAAAAAAATTAAAGATATTATTAGAATAATGGAGGAGTTTGCTCCAAAAACATTAAAAGAAGATTTTGATAATGTAGGTTTGATGGTAGGAGATAGAAATAAAGAGGTGAAGAAAATACTTTTAGCTTTAGATTGCACATTGGATGTAATAAAAGAAGCAAAAGAAAAAAGCGTAGATTTAATAATAACTCATCATCCTCTTATATTTAGAAAGCCAAGCAGTATAACAACAGATACATTAACAGGTAAAAAGATAATAGAATTAATTAAAAATGACATAAGCTTATATTCAAGTCATACTAATTTAGATTCTGCAGAGAATGGTTTAAATGAAACTATAGTAAATCTATTAGGTTACAGCACTAATGAACTTATAGAAGTTAATAAAATGGCTAGAAATGATAATGAAGGATTAGGAAGAATTGTTAGATTAGAAGATTTTATTAAATTAGAAGACTTAATAGAAGATATTAAAGAAAAATTAAATGTAAAATCATTGAAAGTCGTTAAGGGTTGTGAAAAAGTTAAAAATATTGCGATCATTAATGGAAGTGGCAGTGATTTCTTTGAAAAAGCATACAAAAAAGGTGCAGATTGTATAATAACAGGTGATACAACATATCATTATGCATCTGATTATAAAGAATTAGGAGTCTCAATAATAGATACAGGGCATTTTTCTTCTGAATGGATTGTTTTTTTACAAGTTATCAATAAATTAACAGATAAATTACAAGACATAGAAATCTTAATATCTACTAAAAGTGAAGACCCTTACACATTTGTGTAAGGGTTTTTCTCTTACTTAATTCTTCAAATGGAAATGTATAAAGTTGCTTTTAATTAAAATAAAGCAACTTACATATGGTTACATTTTTATAAACAACTTTTATTAATTTAAAGCATAAACTAATAATAATAAGAGTAATATATGGGAGATTAATTATGGGAAAATCATATTATAGAAAGAAGAGCAGTTCTTGGGGCAAAACATTTCAAGATGGGTTTAAAGATATTTGTGAGGGAATAAGTAAAAACATAAGTAAGGGAGTACCGTTTTTTAGAAATTGTTGTAATCCTGCAGCTAGATTATGTATATTTATACTCATTCTCTTAACATTATTACTTTCGGGAATAGGATTTTATTCTTGGGTAATTCTAATTATGTTAGTAATAATCCTACAATTTGTTTAAAATGTAAAAAATATCATTTGCATTATTGACTAAGTTGTGATAACATAATCTTCGCGAGTAAGACATGCAATCGCTGCTAGACTAGATCTAGGAGAGGAAAGTCGGAGCTCCATAGGGCAGGGTGCTGGATAACGTCCAGTCAAGGCGACTTGAAGGAAAGTGCAACAGAGAGATACCGCCTAAAGTTTAAACTTATAACTTCTAATTTATTAGAATGTATAAGTTCCACTAACCAAATCGTAGATTTGGAGTGTTATTTAGGTAAGGGTGGAAAGGCGAGGTAAGAGCTCACCAGCATCATGGTGACATGATGGCTATGTAAACCCCACTTGGAGCAAGGTCGAATAGGGAAACATTTTGGAGTTGCCCGCTCCGTTTCCGGGTGTACCGCTTGAGCTTATTGGTAACAATAAGCCTAGATAGATGATTGCTTAATACAGAACTCCGCTTATGGCTTGTCTCGCATAAGTAATAGCAAGGGTTTATAGGTGTAGATATTAAAATCTTACCTTAATATTCTCTTGTTATTTTATTTTTAATAATTGTTAAATATTTATCAATGAGGAATTTTCTAGATGGGTTTTTTATTCTATAGATTTAATCTTACTTATTATTAAATAAGTGCATGTAACTATAGTTGCAAAAATAACAGTCATTCCAATATAATAGGTAAAACGATATGATTGTGCAACTGTCACTTTAGTCATTAAGAGAAATAATATCATTGGTAAAATATAAAAACTGAAGAATACAAAAAATGTACAGGATAAGATAAAAATAAAAAATACTTTAAGATATTTCATAAAACTACTCCAATCATAAATTATTTCCTTAATTATACTATATTTGTTTATAATTGGTTAGAGGAAAATTTAATTAGTAGCTCTAAATTTTATTTGAAAAGATTTTTATAAAAAACTATTGCTAAAACTATTATAATATGATAATATAAATGAATAGCGAAAAGCTAATTAATATAGGTTTGATTTAGATAAATAATTTCTCGTAAATTGGAGATTATTATCCATTTGGAATCTTTAAATTTAGGAGGAATATTTATGACAGATAAAACAATAACTTGTAGAGATTGCGGAAGCGAATTCATATTTTCAGTAGGAGAACAAGAATTCTACAAAGAAAAAGGATTCGATAATGAGCCAACAAGATGTATATCTTGTAGAAGAGCTAAAAAAGAGCAAAATAGAAGATAATTTTTGTTTAAATCAAGAGTTTTAAGTATATCTTAAAACTCTTTTTTATTTTAAAAATAAAAAAGATATCTACTATAGAAAGAGGAAAATAAAGTGAATTTATAAATATCTTTATGATATATCTAAAATCAATAAAGAGAAGGTTCTTAGTAGCATCCTTTAAAAAAGCTA
Organism: Clostridium sp. C8; assembly: GCF_001010885.1. NCBI lineage: Bacteria > Bacillati > Bacillota > Clostridia > Eubacteriales > Clostridiaceae > Clostridium > Clostridium sp. C8. The sequence continues at coordinate 31,134 of NZ_LBMX01000031.1, forward strand.
CTTGCCATAAAGATAAAAGTACTTAGAAATTTAGGTGCTTTTATTTTATATAAAGAAGAAAAGAAATAAATTAATTATTGAATCAATTTATATTAGGAACATTATTATAGAATTAAATATAATTAATATTGTTTAATACCAGGTAGAAAAGCAGTATGTATAAAATTCTACCTGGCAAATAGTTAACTACTTGTATAGATAATAAATTAAAGACAAGTTTTTTGTCAATCAGAAAATTATAAATAAAAATTTTTTATAGGTAAAAGTCATAAAAAAATTAAATTTATAATATTAGATAATATAATAAATAAATTGGAGAGATTTAAATGGAGAATTTTATTATCTTAATTCTAATTTCCTTACTAGCTGAAAGTGTATGGGAAACTTTAAAGATGATATGGCAAAATGGAAAGTTAGTTATAGATAGAGTAGGAGCATTAGTGGTCTCCGTACTAATAGCTATAGGAACTAATCTAGATATATTATCATTACTAGGGGTAAAAACTTTTATTCCCTATTTAGGTGTTATATTAACTGGGATATTAATAAGTAGAGGATCGAACTTTATACATGATTTATTAGTTAGAGTTGGAAATATAAAAATTAGTGAATAGAAAAAAATTTCAAAAATAACATTCAGAAAAGTTAAAACAATCCTTGCATTAATAATCAAGGATTGTTTTTTAATTATAATAAATCATTATGTAATATTTTATTATAAGAGTTTAGATCATCTAAGGAATTAAAAGCGTCCAAGACACTATTAATAATATAAATAAACAAAAACGTAGAAATTAGAATAATCAAATAAAAAAGTATATTTGACATAATTACCATATAAATCACCTCAGTTTAATTATTTCCAGCAATATGCAATTTTAAAACTAAAGCATAAGAAATAATTTTTTTTATTTAGTTAATACTATATATAGACAATATAAATTTTACAAAGGAGGAATTAATATGTCTCAAAGTAATAATACAAGGGAAAATAAAACTAGTATAGTAGGATGGATAGGAAGATTAGTAATGGTGGCTATAATTTTAGGAATAACATCCTTTTTTACTCCTGGATTTAGTATCAATGGATTATGGTCTTATTTAATAGCAGCAGTAGTAATTACTATATTAGATTATATAGTAGAATCCTTTATGGGAGTAGATGCTTCTCCATTTGGAAAAGGGTTAAAGGGGTTTGTTATTTCAGCAGTAATAATATATGTAGCACAGTTTTTTGTGCCTAATATGAGAGTATCAATTATAGGAGCCTTAATAGCAGCATTAGTTATAGGGATATTAGATGCTATTTTCCCATCAAGAGTTATGTAATTATAAAGTTATATACTAAATTAAATTTAAAAATAAGAGTTCTCAAATAAGAGAATTCTTATTTTATATTCAATAGATAAAAATTCAGCACTTGATTTAGAAAAATATATTTTTTATACTAAATGTAAGTTAATAAATTAAGGAAGGTGATTTTTGAATGAAGGATTTATTTACACCCTATAAAATGAAGGGGCTTGAGTTAAGAAATAGAATTGTATTACCTCCAATGTGTCAATATTCAGTAGAGAAAAAAGATGGAATAGCTAATGAATGGCATTATATGCATTATGTAAGCAGAGCAATTGGTGGTGTAGGATTAATAATTATAGAGATGACAGATGTAGAACCAGATGGAAGAATAAGTGATTATGATTTAGGATTATGGTGTGATGAACAGATAGAGCCTTTAAAGAAAATAGTAGATGAGTGCCATAAATATGGTGCTAAAGTGGCAATTCAAATTGCACATGCAGGAAGAAAGGCTGAAGATGCAGAGATACCAGTTGCACCATCGCCTATTCAATTTGATGAAAAAAGTAAAACTCCAAAGGAATTATCTACAGAAGAAGTAAAAGAAATTGTGGATAAATTTAGATTATCAGTTAAGCGTGCTATTAAAGCAGGATTTGATGCTATAGAAATTCATGGAGCTCATGGATATTTAATACATCAATTTCATTCACCATTAACTAATAAAAGAAGTGATGAGTATGGAAAGGATTTAACTAAATTTGGAGTAGATATAATTAAAGCAGCTAAAAGTGAAATGCCAAAAGATATGCCTCTAATAATGCGCATATCAGCAGTAGAATATGTAGAAAATGGATATGGAATAGAAACAGGTATTAAGCTTTCCAAAGCATATAAAGAAGCAGGAGCAGATATATTTCATATTAGTGCAGGGGGAGAAGGCAAAATAGCAGCAGCCGGTAAACCAGGAACACATGCAGCATATCAAGTACCTTATGCAAAAGCTATTAAAGAAGCTTTAAACACAGATGTTATTGCTGTTGGAAGGCTAGATGAGCCTGAGCTTGCTAATGCAGTAATAGGAAATGAAGAAGCAGATCTTGTAGCAGTTGGAAGAGCAATGTTTAGAAATCCATATTGGCCATTAGAAGCAGCTATTAAATTAAATAAAAAGGTTGATCTACCTAGACAATATGAATTAGGTTTTCCAAGAAATATTTTAAATAAATAGGGAGATTAAATGAGAGATTTAAAGTATCCAGCAATTTATAAGCATTTTAAGAATAAATATTATGCTGTTATGGGAGTTTGTAAATATATAGAAAACAAAGATAATAGCGAAGATTTTAAAGTATTAGAAGCATTTCATACAGAATTAAATTCATTAATAGAAATATACATAAAAGATGATGGATATTTTCATTCAAATGATAATGATAAGGACTCAACTTTAGTTTTATATAAAGCTCTTTATGATGATAAAGGAATATATGCTAGACCTATGGAAATGTTTTTAAGTGAAGTAGATAATGATAAATATCCAGAGGTGTTACAAAAATATAGATTTGAATTATTTAAATATTAATTGGAAAATTAGTATAAGAACTTAGAATATCTTATTAATATAATAAAAGTTTATAGATAATAAAAATAGAACCATGTATAGTACTAAGGCAAATTAAATACTATACATGGTTCTGCTACATTTTTAAGTACTTAGGGATGTTTTTATCAGTTTCCATTATATGTACCTTTATCCAATTAGAAACAACATCTAGTATATTATTTATAGATCCTTTTTGATCCATATCTATAGAATATATGTCAAATTTATTAATTTCTTCGATAAAAGCATCATGAGCAAATTTATGTGTTAAAAATTTTGAGTAGCCATTTTCACGCATAAAATCTTCTTCAGTTTGGAAATGATAAATGGTATATTCTTTTAACTCTTCAAGTATAGTGATAATTTCATCATATTTATCATTTTCCTTATTTTTCAGTAATAGTTCATAGCATTTATCAAGTATATCAAATAATTCTTTATGCTGCTTATCTATAATGTCTATGTTAACAGAAAATTTATCAGACCAAGATCCCATTTTAACTCCTCCATTATAATAATTATAATTTTATTATAATAAGATAGCTCCAAATAAACAATAGAAATAAATTTTTATTAAGTATTAATTTCTTTATGAAATCTTAGAGATATTAAATATTGAACTTATTAACAAAGTTATAAATATATTTAAATTATATAAATAATCATTTGAAAATTATAAAAATATATTTTAATTTAGTAAAAATTTACCAAAAACGTCTTTTATAATTGACTGTTATATTTTATCGGTATATTATGAATATAGCTAAATGTTTGGATTGTTATATATTTTAAAGTGTAGAAAAATATTAGTAAAATATAATTTATTAGTATACTAAAAAAGTATAAGTTTTAGGAGTGAAACTATGGAAATTTTAAAGGTGTTAATTGGGAAGTTTAATAACAAAAAGGTAGAAAGCTATAACTTAAGAAACTCTAATGGTTTTGGGATAAATGCATTAAATTATGGTGCTATAATAACTGATATATTAGTACCAGATAGAAATGGAATAATTGAAAATGTAGTTCTTAAATATGAAGATATAAACTCATATGAAAAAAATCCATCATATTTAGGAGCATTGATAGGAAGAACAGCTGGTAGAATTGCAAAAGGTAAAGTCGAATTAAATGGCAACGTTTTAAGTTTTGATAAAAATTATGGGCCTAATCAAGGTCATGGAGGAATAAATGGCTTTGACAAAAGGTTTTTAGATGTAAAAACAAACATTAACGAAAACGAAGGATATATAGAATTTTCTTATTTAAGTCCATCAGGGGAGGAAGGATATCCTGGTAATTTAAAAATTAATGTAAGATATACTATAACAGAAGAAAATGAATTGAAAATATCATATAAAGCAATAAGTGATGAAGATACATTAGTTAATCTAACTAATCATAGTTATTTTAATTTAAGTGGCAATTATAAAGAGAACATTTTAAATCATCATTTATATATAGATAGTGATTTTATAACTGAAATAAATAAAAATCAAGTTCCAACTGGAAAGATAATAAGCGTAGATGGAACTCCATTTGATTTTACAAGTCCTAAAACAATAGGAAGAGATATAGAGGAAGAAGATTATCAACTGGAAATTGGACAAGGATATGATCATACTTGGATACTAAATGGCGGTAATGATATAAAAATTAGATTATACCATAAAGCTTCAGGAAGGCAAATGGATGTTTACACAAATCAAAATAGCGTAGTTTTATATTCGTTAAATTTCCCAGATGATGAAAAAATATCTTATGCAAATAGAAGTGCTAAGAGAAGAGAGGCCTTGGCAATAGAAACTCAAAGTCCTCCTATAGGAGAGAATAATATATTTGCTAAGTATTCAATTTTAAGAAAAGGTGAAGAGTATAATAAAGAAACAATATATAAGTTTTCAATTATATAAATTATTAGGCAGTACTAATTCAAGTATTGCCTTTTTACTTATATAAGTTGATAAAACACTGATATCAATTGAATAATCTCAAATTAAAATAGAATTAAGCTAGGTGTGTGATATTTATTACATCGTATATATCATTTTTTCTAAAGTTACTATATAAAATATAAGTAGATAACTATAGGAGAGGTATTTGTATGCAAAAGAGATTAGTTTATGATATCTTTATTGGTTTATTATCGCTAATGGGTGCAATAATGATAATATTAGAACTTATGTATAAACTGCCCATTAGTGTAGTAGAAACTTTTTATTATATAAATTTAATAATTTGCTATATATTTTTTATGGACTATATAATAAGATTAGGTTTATCAAAAAACAAAATGAATTTTATAATTAATAATCTTGTAGATTTAATTTCTATAATACCTGTTTTTGGAATAAGCAAAATGATTTATACTTTGAATATAGGAATGGTTATAGACTTAAAATTATTAATAAAAATAACAAAAGTAGTTATACTTATAATTTTTATAATAAAATTTAAGAATAAAATAAGAGAATCTGTAAAAATTAATAAATTTAACTATATGTTAGTTTTAACTACTATTATAATTGTATTAGCAGCAGTAATTATAGCTTTATTAGAAAATATGAGTTTTGGAGATGCTATATGGTGGAGCTTTGTAACTTTCACTACCGTTGGGTATGGAGATGTACTTCTCACAACTAATAGTGGAAGAATAGTGGCTATTTTATTAATGATTTTTGGAATTGGATTTATAGGAGTAACTACAAGTACGATAGCGGCTTATATAATAAATAATGATGGGAGAAAGAAAAGAAAAAGAGATTTTAAGGACGAAACTATAGATTTTATTAAATATAAAATAGATAATCTTGATTCATTATCAGATTCAGAATTAGATAATATATATAAGACTTTAAAAACCTTAAAATCAAATAATAAGGAAAAGTAGTAAAGGAAGAGGTACACATATGAAAAAAGTATATAGAACTATAATTATGATATTGATAATATTAATTTTATCTTCTTATTTAGGATATATATATTTATATAAATATATAAAAAAAATAGAAATAAATTCAGTTATTTCAAATGAGGAAATAACTAAGGAAGAAGAAATATTAATTAATTTTATAGACAGTAAATTAATTAATGAGTTTGGAGGAATATATACTAATTATAATAATGTCAAAACAGAAGGGGATTTAACTAAGGGGCATGATATCTTATCAGAATCTCAAGGAATGATTTTAAATTATTATTTATATAAAAATGATCAAGCAAATTATAAAAAATCCTTTCAGTATTTAAAAGAAAATATGATTTTAAAAAATAAATTAGTTAGTTGGAGAATAGAAAATAATAAGCCTTCAGAGGTATCAGCGACAATAGATGATTTAAGAATAGTAAGATCTCTAGTAATTGCTTCAGAAGAATTTCATAATTTAAGATATAGATACTATGGAATAAAGGTTTCAAATGGAATATATAAAAATTTAATTACAGACAATAGATTAATAGATTTTCATGATGGATATGGAAAAAGTAATATAACTACCTTATGTTATTTAGATTTATATGCAATAAAACTTTTATCTTTATTTGATGACAAATGGAATGAAGTTTATAATAAATCAAGTGAAATTATAGAGCAAGGTTACATAAGTAAGGATTTACCACTATATAGAAAGTATTATGATGGTAGTACAAATGAATATGATAAGGAAGAAAATATAGATACTTTATTGTCTATATTAGTTATTTTAAATAAAGCAGAAGTGAATGAAGATATAAGCGAAAGTACAAATTGGATTAAAGATAGATTAAAAAATTTTGGATATATATCAACTTCATATAATGTAAATATGAAGGATGAAAGTAAAATAGAATCTACAGCTATTTATGCTAATATTGCACAATTAGCAAAGGTAATAAATGATGAAGAACTTTACAAAATGGCAATAAATAAAATGAAAGTTTTCCAGGTAATAAATATAAACAGCAATATATACGGAGCATTTGGAAATGAAAAAACTGAAGAAGTATATTCCTACGACAATTTAAATGCATTACTAGCACTAAGAAGAAAATTTAATAAGTAAGAAAATAAAAATGAATCAAGAAGCAATATTTCTTGATTCATTTTTATTATATATGAAGTTATAATCTCTTAGCATATGTAGAAAAGGTAAATTTGTCTGGTCTATGACGTGATTCAGTATATTCAAATAAAGTTCCATCTTCTAAATAGACATAATTTTTTATTATGGCAACTAAATTGTAATTTTTTAAATCTATAAACTTCATGTCGAGTTTAGAGACTGGCTCTACCGAAACTATTTTTTGAGCACCAGCAATTTTTAAAGAAAGATTATTTTCTATGTGTTCATAAATTGACTTACTTGCAATATTTTTATCCAAGTCTTTAATTATGTCTTTTAAGAAGAAATTTATATCTAATATACTTTCTTCTCCATCTATATTTCTAGATCTTATTATATAAATAACTTTTGATCCTAATGAAAAACCAGTTTTTTTTGAGAGCTTTTCATCAACTGTTAATTCTTCGAATCTATGTACATGAGTTAAATAATTTACATTGTTAGTTACTGAAGCTTCTTTAAAGCTTTGTAATCCACCAACTAAAAATTTAAGTTGTTGTTTTTCTAAAATAAAAACTCCTTTTCCATGAACACTTGCAACAAGACCTTCAAAGGATAGCTGATTTATTGCTCGTCTAACAGTATTTCTACTTACTTCAAATAATGATGTTAATTCATTTTCAGAAGGAAGTTTTTCGCCAGATTTAAATTCATCATTTAATATTTTATTTTTTAAGTATTCATATATTTCCGTGTATTTCACTTGTTTCATATTAATTAAAATCTCCTTTAGGGCTTACTATATAGTATATTATAGCACTAAGAGGTAAAAATAAAATAAAAAAAGAAAAAACAATCTTGTTTAAACAAGTGTTGACATACTTGTTTAAACAAGATATAATGTAATCGTAATCAAAAATAAAATATTTAAAAGGAGAGAACGCTATGGGAAAGTTTAGACAAGAGGCATTAGACTTGTTAGAACTTGTTGGGGGGAAAGACAACATTGCCAGTGCAAGTCATTGTGTAACTAGATTAAGATTTGTCTTAAAAGATGAAAAGATTGCTAAAGAGAGAGCGAAGGATATTGAAAAACTACCATCAGTTAAAGGTACATTTGTAAATGCAGGTCAATTCCAAGTCATTATAGGAAATAGTGTACAAGCTTTTTATGATGAATTAATTCAAGTATCAGGATTGAAAGCAGAGTCTAAGGAAGAAGTTAAAAAGGCTGCTCAAAAGAATATGTCAATAGTACAAAGAGTTATAGCTGGACTTGCTGAAATATTTATTCCCATTTTACCAGCAATTATTACTGGGGGTTTAATATTAGGATTTAGAAATATAATAGGTGATTTAGCTGTATTTGGAGATGGTACACAAACACTTACTAGTTTACATCCAATTTTAGCAGAAATTCATAGTTTTTTATGGATTTTAGGAGAAGCAATATTCCACTTCTTACCTGTGGCGGTAACTTGGTCAACAGTTAAAAAATTTGGTGGCTCAGAAATTCTTGGTATAGTACTTGGTATTACATTAGTATCACCACAGTTATTAAATGCTTATGGATATGCAGAAGCAGTGCAAAATGGAAGTGTTCCATTCTGGAATTTTGGTTGGTTTACAATAGACAAGGTTGGATATCAAGCACAAGTAATTCCAGCTATGTTATCTGGTATCGTATTAACTAAAATTGAACTTACACTTAAAAAATATATACCTGATGTATTGAAATTAATAGTTATCCCATTTACAACTCTTTTAGTAACAGTTTTATTATCTTATATAATAATTGGACCAATTTCAAGAGAACTTGGCAATTACGTTGCAATTATTTTCAATTATTTATTAACAGGACCATTTAAGATACTTGGAGCAATAATTTTTGGAGTAGCTTATGCGCCATTAGTTATTACAGGATTACATCATACTTTTATTGCAGTAGATTTACAATTAATTGCAAATGGGGGTACTATGATATGGCCACTTATAGCATTGAGTAATATTGCTCAAGGAGCTTCAGCAGTAGCTATGTTAATAATATACAAGAAGAATGCAAAAATAAAATCAATAGCAGCATCAGCAGGTATATCTGCATGGTTAGGGGTTACTGAACCAGCTATGTTTGGTATTAATTTAAAATATAAATTCCCATTTATTGCAGCATTAATAGGATCAGGCTGTGCAGCAGTAATTTCAATACTTTCTGGAGTATTAGCTAATTCTATTGGAATAGGAGGATTACCTGGATTTTTAGCAATTCAACCTCAATATTGGGTTCCTTTTATAATCGCAATGGTAGTAGCAGTAGTAGTTCCAATAGTTTTAACCTTCATATTTAATAAAAAGTTTGGATCAGATATAGAAAACTTAGAATAATAAAAAAATTGAGCTGTCACATCTTTGTGACAGCCCATATCTATTAAGAGGTGGAGTAAATGAAAGAACAGAATTGGTGGAAATCATCAGTAGTATATCAAATTTATCCTAAAAGTTTTAAGGATAGCAATGGAGACGGAATTGGAGATATAGTTGGAATAATAGAAGAATTAGATTACTTAAAGAATTTAGGGGTGAAGGTACTTTGGCTTACACCTATATATGTATCACCTCAAAATGATAATGGTTATGATATAGCGGATTATTATAATATAGATAAAATGTTTGGAACTTTAGAAGATTTTAAACAATTACTTAAGGAAACTCATAAAAGAGGAATGAAGTTAATACTGGATATGGTAGTGAATCATACATCTACAGAGCATATTTGGTTTAAAGAAGCGCTTAAAGGTAAAGATAATCCTTATCATGATTTTTACATATGGAGAGAATTGCCTAATAATTGGAGATCTAAGTTTGGTGGATCTGCATGGCAATATGTAGAAAGCTTAAATGAATATTATCTTCACCTATTTGATAAGACACAGGCAGATTTAAATTGGGAAAATCCAAAACTTAGAGAAGAAATATTTAAAATGATGAGATATTGGCTAGATATGGGAGTTGATGGATTTAGATTAGATGTTATTAATCTTTTATCTAAGGATGAAGAATATTTAGATGATGATTTTAAATCCCCTACTAGAGATGGTAGAAGATTTTATACTGATGGACCTAAGATACATGAGTATTTAAAATTAATCAATAATGAAGTTTTTTCAAAATATGATGGAATTATGACTGCTGGTGAAATGTCTTCTACAACAATAGAGAATTGTATAAAATATACTAATCCAAATAATGAAGAGTTAAATATGACTTTTAATTTTCATCATTTAAAGGTAGATTATCCTGAAGGCGAAAAGTGGAAGTTAGCGCCATTTGACTTTGAAAAGCTAAAGGATATATTGTTTAGTTGGCAAGTAGAAATGGAAGAAGGAAATGGATGGAATGCTTTATTTTGGTGTAATCATGATCAACCTAGAATAGTATCTAGATTTGGAAATGATACAGTTTATAGAGACGAGTCTTCAAAAATGTTGGCTACAGCTATGCATTTAATGAGAGGAACACCATATATATATCAAGGTGAAGAAATTGGAATGACAAATCCTAATTTTGATAATATTAATGAGTACAGAGATGTAGAGTCACTAAATGCTTATAATATTCTCTTGAATAAGGGCATAAATGAAAATGAAGTTATAAATATATTAAAAAATAGATCAAGAGATAATTCAAGAACACCAATGCAATGGAATAGTGAAGAAAATTCTGGGTTTACAAAGGGAACACCGTGGATAGGCGTTTCAAAGAACTATAAAAATATAAATGTATATTCTGAAAAGAAAAATTCTAATTCTATATTAAATTACTATAAAGACTTAATAAATTTAAGAAAGAATAATGAAGTAATATGCGAGGGCAGTTTTATACCAATTTTAAAAGATCACCCAAGGATATTAGCTTATATTAGGGAACATAAAGGTCAAAAAATATTAGTAGTATGTAATTTTTATGGAGAAAAAATTATGGCATCTTTAAGTGAGTTAGACAATGTAAAAACTAAAATGATTTTAACTAATTCAGATGAAAATAAAATCGATGAAAATAAGATATTTTTATCACCTTATGGATGTATGGTAATTTCTTTGAGTAAATAAAATATTATAAAAAATACTTATAATGTTTTATAAGTAAAAACCATGTATAGAAAGAATTTAATTCTTTATATACATGGTTTTTAAAGTTATATATGATTATACTAATATATAATTTAATAT
>NZ_LBMX01000032.1:0-51732 GCF_001010885.1 Clostridium sp. C8
AATAAAAAAAGATATTTAATATAAAAAATTAATTAAAATACTTATTAAATTATCAAATTTTTATATTGACAAGGATAAAAATAACAATATATAATATATAAAAAAGCAAACGATATTATCAAATTGTAAAAAATAATTTTGTTTCTTTGATAAATAAATAATTAGGGGGCGTAATATGAAAAAAGTTAAGAAACTTTTAACCTTGGCATTAGCGATGACGTTGTCAATTAGCTTAGTTGCTTGCGGTGGGGCAAAAAGTACAAGCAATAATTCTAATGGTACACAGACAACACAAGGTTCAGACAAAACTTTAAAAGTTCAATTTGATGTTGAGATTGCATCAATGGATCCTCAAATTGCAACTGATGGTACTTCTTTTGAAGCAATAGCAGCTGTTACAGAAGGAATATATTCTGTGGACAAGGCAGGATCACCAATATTAGCTGCAGCAGAATCAGCAGAAAAGAGTGAAGATGGATTAACTTATACATTTAAATTAAGAGATGCTAAATGGTCAAATGGTACTAAAGTAACAGCAAATGACTTTGTATTTGCCTGGAGACGTTTAGCTGATCCGAAAACAGCTAGTGAATATGCTTTTATGATTGGCATTGCAGGAATTAAAAATGCTGAAGATGTTTTAGCAGGTAAAAAGGGAGTTGAAGAGTTAGGGGTAAAGGCAAAGGATGATAATACTTTGGTAGTAGAACTATCACATCCAGTTACATTCTTTGAATCATTATTATCATTCCCATCATTTTTCCCAGTTAATGAAGAATTTTATAAACAATCTGGAGATAGCTTTGCAACATCACCAAATACTATTTTAGCAAATGGGCCATATAAAATTTCTTCTTATGAACCAGCAGCAACAACAATAGAATTAGTTAAGAATTCGGATTATTGGGATGCTAATGCTGTTAAGTTAGATGGAATCAAATTCCAAGTAATAAAAGAAGCTCAACAAACTATGCTTGCATATCAAAATGGTGATTTAGATGTTGCTGCACTTGCAGGGGAACAAGTAGAACAATTTAAAGCTGACCCTGAGTTTACAAATGTTGCAGCAGGATACCTTTGGTATATTTCTGTTAATCAAAAGGTAGCAGGATTAGAAAATGAAAATTTACGTAAAGCAATTGCATTAGCTTATGATAAAGAAGCTATCGTTAATAATATATTAAAAGATGGTTCTGTTGTAGCAGATTTTGCAGTACCGCAGTTACTAGCTACAGGACCAGATGGAAAAGACTTCCGTGAAACAACTGGAACTTATCTTTCAACAGATAAAGCTAAGGCCTTAGAGTTCTATAATAATGCAAAGAAAGAATTAGGAAAAGAAACATTCAAATATAAAATGATGGTTGAAGATACTGAATCAGCTCAAAATGTAGCTCAATTTATTCAATCAGAAATTCAAACAACTCTTCCAGGAGTTACAATAGAACTTGAAGTAATGCCTAAAAAGAACAGAGTTGAAAGAATGCAAGCAGGAGATTTTGAATCTGTACTTACTCGTTGGGGTCCTGACTATGCAGATCCAATGACATATTTAGATATGTGGACAACAGATAGCCCTAACAACTACGGTTTTTGGACAAATTCAGAATATGATAAGTTGATTAAATCAGCTAAAGACGGAGAACTTGCTCTAAACCCTGAAAAAAGATGGGAGGAATTAAAGAAAGCAGAAAAAATGGTAATGGATGAAGCGGTTATTTTACCTGTATATCAAAAAGGAAATGCTGTTATGATTAAAAAGAGTGTTTCTAATATAGAATTCCATTCAGTTGGTGTTACTAGAATTTTCAAGAATGTTACTAAGAATTAAATTGTAAAAAAATTATTATAGTGAAAAGTTAAGAGTGAAAAAGTGAAAAGTTAAGGGTGTTTTGCTATGCAAAACTTGAAAGATACAGATGCTAACTCACTTTTTCACTCTTTCCTTTTTCACTTTTCACTTATTATATTACTTTCAGGAGGAATTGCAGATGAAAAAATATTTGCTTAAAAGAATAGCAATTTCCATAACGACACTTTTAGTAATTTTATTAATATTATTTTTAATGCTAGAATTTATGCCCGGATCTCCATTTAATGATGAAAAATTAACTGTAGATCAAATTGCACTATTAAATCAAAAGTATGGATTAGATCAACCGGTATTTATAAGATTTCTTAATTATATAAAAAATATGCTTACAGGAGATTTTGGGGTTTCTTATACAATTTCAAAGAATACACCAATATCTGCATTGCTACAAACACGTTTACCAATATCATTAAGAGTTGGGGGACAAGCGGTCTTACTTGGAACTTTAATAGGGTTAATTTTAGGAATAATAGCTGCAATAAAGCATAATACGATTTGGGATACTATAACTACTGTGATTTCCGTTTTAGGAGTAAGTTTACCTTCATATGTATTTGCATTAGGATTATCTTATTATTTAGGTTTTAAGGTAACTTTATTTCCACTTTTATATTCAGCAGAAATGCCCTTTAAATCTTCAGTACTTCCAACAATAGCCTTATGCATGTTTACAATAGCTACAATAGCTCGTTTTACAAGGACCGAAATGTTAGAGGTTCTTGGTTCAGATTATATGCAACTTGCAGAAAGTAAAGGAGTAAGTGGAATAAGACTTTTACTAAGACATGCTGTAAGAAATGCTTTAATTCCAATTATTACTGTTTTAGCTCCGTTAATAGTAGGACTTATGACTGGTAGTTTGGTAATTGAAAAGATATTTTCGATTCCTGGAATCGGAAGTCTTTTGGTAACTGCAATTCAATCAAATGACTATAATGTAATAGTTGCATTAGCATTTATATATAGCGCAATGTATATAGCAATAATGCTTGTAGTTGATATTTTATATGGAGTTGTTGATCCAAGAATAAGATTAGCAAAGGAGGATAATCATGAGTAAAGAATTTGTAACAGAAAGTATAGAATTTTTAGAAAATGATTTTGAGTTAGTTGGTGAAGAAAATTTAACTAATATTGATAGAATCTATGCTAGTCAATCTTATTGGAAGGATGTTTTATCACGTCTTAAGAAAAATAAAGGAGCAATACTAGGACTTATTTGTATTATACTAATTACTTTTATGGCTGTGGTAGGGGTTTGGATGAATGGTCATACATATGATTCACAAACTATAGCACATCAAAACCTTGCACCAAGAATACCATTAATAGAAAATATCGGTATATTTGACGGTGGAGAAAAGATGAATACTTCACAAGGAGCAATTGAAGTTAATAAGTATGTATCAGCTAATGGAAATAAAACAGGACTTGAAGATACTTATTATTGGTTTGGTACAGATGTTTTAGGTAGAGATATATTTACAAGAACATGGATGGGAACAAGAATTTCTCTTTATATTGCATTGATAGCAGTTGCAATTGATATGATATTTGGTTTAAGCTATGGACTAATTTCAGGGTATTTTGGAGGTGCTGTAGATAATGTAATGCAACGTTTTGCAGAAATACTAAATGGTATCCCAAGTCTTGTAATTGTTACATTACTAATTATAGTATTAAGGCCCGGATTATTAACAATAACATTTTCTTTAATGATTACAGGTTGGATTGGTATGAATCGTATTGCTAGAGCTCAAATGCTTAAGTTAAAAGAACAAGAATTTGTTTTGGCATCTAGAACTTTGGGGGCAAAGAGTTTATTTATTATATTTAAAGAAATTCTCCCAAATATATTAGGTGCAATAATTACAAATACAATGTTTTCTATACCAAATGCTATATTTACAGAAGCTTTTCTAGCTTTTATTGGCTTAGGAGTACCGGCACCAATGGCTTCTTTGGGATCACTAATTAGTGATGCCTTTAAATCATTCACTACACATCCATATATGATAGTAGCTCCGGTTATAGTTCTTGCAATATTAATGCTAAGCTTTAATATGTTGGCAGATGGTGTACGTGATGCTTTTGATCCTAAAATGAAGGAAATGTAGGGGGTTATGGTAAATGAATAAAGAAAAAGTATTATCCATTAGAGATTTATCCATATCCTTTAAAACATCAGCAGGTATGGTAAATGCCATTCGTGGAGTAAAGTTAGATTTATATAGAGGAGAAACTCTAGCAATAGTAGGTGAAAGTGGTAGTGGTAAATCAGTTACGATGAAGGCTGCTATGGGGATATTAAGTAGTAACGGTGAAGTTAATTCAGGAAGTATTAATTTTACTTATTACAGAGATAATGAAAAAGTTGAAGTTGATATTTTAAAATTATCAAAGAAAGAAATGAGAACAAGAATAAATGGAAAGCGTATAGCGATGATATTTCAAGATCCTATGACATCATTAAATCCAACTATGACAATTGGAGCACAAATCATGGAGGGAATGATTTGGCATTATAAGACTCCAAAAAGAGAAGCACAGAAAAAAGCTATTGAATTATTAGAACTTGTTGGCATTACTGATGCAAAAAAACGTATGAAAAATTATCCTCATCAACTTTCAGGAGGAATGAGACAAAGGGTTGTTATAGCTATAGCACTTGCTTGTAATCCTGATCTGCTAATATGTGATGAACCTACAACTGCGTTAGATGTAACTATACAAGCAAAAATATTGGAATTAATAAAAGATCTTCAAAGAAAATTAAATATATCAGTTATATATATAACACATGATCTTGGAGTTGTGGCAAAGGTGGCTGATTATGTAGCAGTTATGTATGCCGGAAAAATAGTAGAAAAAGGGAATGTAGATGAGATATTTTATGATCCAAGACATCCGTACACTTGGGGGTTATTATCAGCTATGCCAGATATAGATACTACGGATGATAAGCTTTATACAATACCAGGAACACCAGCTAATTTATTAAATAAGGTGGAGGGAGATGCTTTTTCACCAAGAAATATTTATGCATTAAATATTGACAACCGTATTGAGCCTCCAATGTTTAAAATTACTGATACTCACTATGCAGCAACTTGGTTATTGCATGAGAATTCACCAAAAGTTGAAATGCCAGAAGAACTAAGAAGTAGAATAGATAGAATGTTAAAGGAGGCGTATGTGGATGCAAGATAAGCAGCCTTTATTAGAAGTAAAAAACTTAAAACAACATTTTAGGGTAAGTAGAAAATTTACTGTAAAAGCAGTAAATGGTGTTTCATTTGAAATATATCCAGGTGAAACTTATGGTCTTGTTGGAGAGTCTGGAAGTGGAAAATCCACAATTGGACGTTCAATAATAAGATTATATGATCCAACAGCTGGAGAAATAAAATTTGATGGTGCAAATATATCTGGAAAGTTATCAGAAAAGGAAAATAAGCATTTGAGAACTAATATGCAAATGATATTTCAAGATCCTATGGCTTGTTTAAATCCTCGTAAAAAGGTATTAGATATTATTGCACAAGGTTTGGACATACATCATTTATATAGCAATAAAGAAGAACGAAATGAAAAGGTATATAAGATATTAGAGAAGGTAGGATTATCAAAAGAGCATGCTAATAGATATCCTCATCAATTTTCAGGAGGACAAAGGCAACGTATAGGAATTGCAAGAGCACTTATAATGAATCCCAAGCTTATTATAGCTGATGAAGCCATTAGTGCCTTAGATGTTTCTATTCAAGCACAAGTTGTAAATTTAATGAAAGAAATTCAAAATGAAACTAATACTGCACTTCTATTTATAGCTCATGATTTATCAATGGTAAAGTATATTTCAAATAGAATAGGGGTACTTCATTTAGGATATTTGCTTGAAACTGGAACAACAGAAGAGATTTTTTCAAACCCGATTCATCCTTATACTAAATCCTTAATATCAGCCATACCACATCCGAATCCAAACGTAGAAAAATCAAGAATATCAGAATCTTATGATTATGAAACTAGTGGAATAGACTATTCAGAAGGGGTTAAGAAACATGTGGACGGAACGCATTATGTGCTAGCTACAGATGAAGAATTTAATAGCTGGATATAAAATTCATAAGAATAATGTTAATACGCTTCTTTAATATATATTATATATCCTATGGGTAACAAATTGTAAGTTATTCATAGGATATTTTTATATAAATAAATTAATTTTATATTTAAGTAAATAATAATTATATAGTAGAGGAATTTATAATAAAGATGAATAAAATATTAACATAGTGTAAAAAGAACGTAATAATAGCAATAAAAACATAATAATACTGTATAATTATATTATGAGTTAATAAAATTAATAAAAGAAAGGGATGATACATGTTTGAATTTATTAACGGAAAAAATAAAAGAAGTATTAATGTCTGTTCTGCCAATAACCATAATAGTATTAATATTAAATTTCACATTGACACCTATAGAAATTCCATTATTAATTAGATTTTTAATTGGAACAGTTGCAATTGTTATAGGGTTATCTATATTCTTAGTTGGAGTAGATATTGGAGTAACACCTATAGGTAATATAATGGGAACGAATATAGCAAAGACAAATAAGCTTTGGATAGTTATAGCAGCAGGATTATTACTTGGATTCTTTATATCTGTAGCTGAGCCAGATCTACAAATTCTTGGAGGGCAAGTAGAATTTGTTACGTCAGGATTAGTATCTAAATGGCTTATAGTAGCTATTGTTTCTATAGGAATAGCTGTTATGCTTTCTTTGGGATTGGGGAGAATAGTATATAATTTTCCTTTATATAAATTATTAACTATTATATATGGAGTTATTATGCTACTTGCATTATTTACATCTCCAGAATTTTTAGCAATATCTTTTGATGCATCAGGAGCTACAACAGGAGCAATGACAGTTCCATTTATTTTAGCACTAGCAACAGGAGTTTCCCGTCTGAAAAAGGATAGTAAGTCATCAGAAAAGGATAGTTTTGGATTAGTTGCTATAGCATCTACTGGTGCTATTATATCAGTAATGTTAATGAGTATTTTATCTAAGACAGACCAAGTTACAGGAAGCCTTGAAGGATCAGAGGTAATATCTACATCAATTATTTTACCATTTATTGAGAAAATACCAGTAATAACATTTGAAATATTATTAGCATTATTACCAATATTGATTATTTTCATTATTTTTCAAAAAGTAAAGTTTAAATTATCAAAAAGATTATTTAGAAAAGTCTTATTTGGGATGCTATTTACATTTATAGGATTAGTCATATTTTTAGTTGGAGTAAATGCAGGTTTTATGGATGTAGGAACTGTAGTTGGTAAAAGTATAGCTGCATTGGACAATAAAATATATGTTATTATTGTAGGTTTTGTATTAGGGTTTGTTACAATATTGGCTGAACCAGCAGTTTATGTATTGACACATCAAATAGAAGATGTTACAAGTGGCTATGTAAAAAGAAAAGTTGTAATGTTCACACTTGCAATAGGAGTAGGTTTTGCTGTAGCGCTATCCATGGTAAGAATATTAGTACCTGAAGTTAAATTATGGCATTACTTATTGCCTGGATATTTAGTCTCAATTGCAATGAGCTATTTTGTACCGAAATTATTTGTTGGAATGGCCTTTGATTCAGGAGGAGTTGCATCAGGACCGATGACAGCTACATTCATATTAGCCTTTGCTCAAGGTGTAGCAGAAGCTATTGAAGGTGCAGATGTTCTTATAGATGGATTTGGTATGATTGCAATGGTTGCAATGACACCTATAATCGCATTACAAATACTAGGATTTATCTTTAAAATTAAATCCAGAAAAGGAGGAATTGTTGATGATGTCCAATAGCCTTGAATCTAAAGGTATGGAGCTTATTTATTTTATAGTCAATTTTGGGTTAGGAAGTAAATTGATACAGAGAGCAAAATATCACGGTGTTTCTGGGGGAACTATATTTTTAGGAAGAGGGACAGTTAATAATAAAATTTTAGATTATTTAGGTCTATCAGATATAAGAAAAGAAATTGTTCTTATGGTTGCTGATAGTGATACTGTTATTAAATCTTTAAAAGAGTTAGATGAAGAATTTAAGTTTGAAAAGCCAAATCATGGGATAGTATTTACTACTTCTATATCAAATATTTTAGGAACAAGAAGGTATAAAAGCGATAATATTAGTAAAGAAAGAGGTGTAGAAAATATAATGTATAATTCTATAACTGCTATAGTAGAAAAAGGCAGAGCAGAAGATGTTATAGATGCAGCCACTAAAGCAGGAGCAAAAGGTGGAACAATAATAAATGCTAGAGGTTCTGGCATCCATGAAACAAGTAAAGTGTTTGCTATGGAAATAGAACCTGAAAAAGAAATAGTTATGATTATATCTAAGAATGATAAAACAGAGGCAATTATAGCTTCTATAAGAAAAGAACTTGAAATGGATAAGCCAGGAAATGGCATTGTTTTTACACAAGATATAAATAAAACTTATGGTCTATATGAGTAAAAGATAATAAAGTTATATTAAATAAAGTATATGTTAATGTTATACCCTTCTAAACTAGCAAGTTGGAAGGGTTTATTTAATTTCAAATTACCTTAAGTGGATATTTTAGAGGGAAAATAGATAGTATCTTTATGAGGTTTGTTTATATTAGTTACTGATCCTAAAAAAGCTAGAGAATTTAAAATATAAAAATAGATTTTTTTATTAAACTATTGACATTTATTATATAAGCCTGTACACTAAAAACATAAATTTAATAAATACCTCACTTTCATATGTGGGGTAGAGGCGCAAAATTTAACAGTCTTTGGTTGAACTAGAGAAAGTGATGATACTAAGGAGAAGGAAATTTTGCCGAAGCTTGTAATATATCTCGGTATTACTTGCTGGGTCTGTAGTTAAGAGCTACAGGACTGTCTTAATAAACTTTCCCGGTTTATTAAGTTGTGCTATCTCAAATGGGAAGATGAGGATTAGGTTATATATAAATTAGGCCTGAGCTTTGCTCAGTTATTTTTTTATAGGAACCTATCCAAAGATTTAAGATAGCACCAATCCAATCAAAGGGTTGGTTTTTTATTATTAAAAAAGAGGAGAGGATTTACTATGAAGAAAAAACTATCATTATTAATTTCATTATCATTAGTAGCAATGCTATTATTAACAGGATGTGGCTCAGGAAACTCAAATAAAAAGGATGAAAATGTATTTAGAGTTGGACTTGAAGCTGGATATCCCCCATTTAACTGGACACAAATGGATGATTCAAATGGAGGAGTAAAAATAGATGGAAGTGCAGAATATGCAGGTGGATATGACGTAGAAATTGCAAAGAAAATAGCTGACGGATTAGGAAAAGAGCTAGTTATTGTTAAAACAGAATGGGATGGATTAGTACCAGCATTAACATCAGGAAAAATTGATGCAATAATTGCAGGTATGTCACCAACAGCAGAGCGTAAGGAAACAATAGATTTTTCTAATAACTATTATAAATCACAATTAGTTATGGTTGTTAAAAATGGCGGTCAATATACTAATGCTAAAACATTAGCTGATTTTAATGGAGCAAAAGTTACAGGGCAATTAAATACATTCCATTATTCAGTAATAGAGCAAATTCAAGGGGTAAAAAAACTAGAAGCTATGGATAACTTTCCAGCTATGAGAGTTGCTCTTGAATCAGGTGTTATTGATGCATATGTATCTGAAAAACCAGAAGCTGTTAGTGCACAAACTGCTAACTCAAACTTTAAAATGATTGAGCTTGAAGATGGATTTGTTACAAATCCAGAAGATACAGAAACAGCAGTAGGTATTAAAAAAGGCAGTGAGTTAACAGCAAAAATAAATGAAATTTTATCAGGTATTTCACAAGAAGAACAAACAGAAATAATGAGTAATGCTATTAAGAATCAACCGGCAGCTCAATAGTTTTATTAGAATAGGTTAATATTTAACCTATTCAAATTTTATCTTAGATAATTATTAGGAGGATAATATGAGTATTGAATGGATAGTAAAAATACTTCAAAATAACTTACCAATGTTTTTACGTGGAGCAGGTATGACACTTTTTATTTCTATAATTGGTACTTTAATTGGTACTTTAATTGGTTTATTAGTAGGGGTTATTAGAACTATTCCTGTGCCTGATAGGGGGCTAAAGAAAGTATTTCTTAAAATTATTAATGTAATTCTTTCTATTTATATAGAATTTTTTAGGGGAACACCTATGATAGTGCAAGCTATGGTAATTTACTATGGTTCAGCTCAATTTTTAGGAATAGATATAAATAAAATAGCAGCAGCATTATTTATAGTATCAATAAATACTGGGGCATATATGTCAGAAATAGTAAGAGGGGGCATAATTTCTATAGATAAAGGTCAATTTGAGGCTGCTCAAGCAATAGGAATGAATCATTTTCAAACAATGATGAATATTGTATTACCGCAAGTTATACGAAATATATTACCAGCAACAGGTAATGAGTTTGTAATAAATATAAAGGATACATCTGTTTTAAATGTAATTTCTGTATCCGAACTATATTTCCAAACAAAAACAGTAGCAGGAAATAATTATAGATATTTCGAAGCATTCTTCGTAACATGTATCCTTTATTTTATAATGACATATACAGTTACAAGAATCTTAAGAGCATTTGAAAGAAAAATAGATGGCCCAGAAAATTACATTATGGCTGGAAATCAAATGCAAGTAGAAAGACCAGAAGATATACTACAAAAAACTAAAGATGTAGTAGCTTAATGGAGGAAAAGTATGAAGAAAGTAATAGATATTCAACATTTAAATAAATCCTTTGGAACTCATGAAGTGTTAAAAGATATTGATTTTTCAGTAGATAAGGGAGAAGTTGTTTGCATAATAGGATCATCTGGATCTGGTAAGTCAACTTTGCTAAGATGTATAAATCTTTTGGAAAAACCAACTGGTGGAAAAATAATATACAATGGAGAAAATATTTTAGATGACGATCACAATATATATAAATACAGAACTAAGTTAGGTATGGTTTTTCAACAGTTTAATTTATTTAATAATCATAATGTGCTTAGTAATTGTGTTGTCGGACAAATGAAAGTATTAAATCGCTCAAGAGAAGAAGCAGAGAAAGTTGCAATGAAGTATTTAGATATAGTTGGTATGAGTAATTATGTTAATGCTAAACCAAAGCAACTATCAGGAGGACAAAAGCAACGTGTTGCCATTGCAAGAGCATTATCGATGGAGCCAGATGTTATTCTTTTTGATGAACCAACATCAGCACTTGATCCAGAAATGGTAGGAGAAGTTTTAAAGGTCATGAAGGAGCTTGCAGAAAGTGGTCTTACAATGTTAGTTGTAACGCATGAAATGGGTTTTGCAAGAGAAGTTTCAGATAGAGTAGTATTTATGAATAATGGAGTTATTGAAGAAGAAGGAACTCCAGAGCAAATATTTAATAATCCAACAAAAGAACGAACACGTGAATTTTTAAAGCGTACATTAAAAGATATGTAAATACAAATTGCTACTGTCAAAATGAATTTGGGAGTAGTAATTTTTTTTATTTACTACTTGTATAGAAAGTAATAAAATATCAATTTGTGATAATGTTTTCATACACAATTTTAAAAGAATTAAGAATGGAAATTAAAAAATATAGAAAAAGGAAAAAATAAATGTTTGAATTTGCCTGTTTATGACTAAATTTAGTGCTTATTTATACGATAAATTAATATAAGGAAAGTATATTGTTTATATTAATTTTCATGTAGGTTGGAGGAGGAAAAATGAAAAAAAGAAAAATTAAGGAACAAACTATAAAGCAAGCAATAGTAAGACTTCTTATTATGACATCCATAATACCATTAGTAGCAATGGTATTATCTAACTTTTATTCGCTTAATAAAAATATTAATGGTGTTATAAATGCAACTATTGATAAAAGTATTGATGTAGTATCTCAATCATTAGTAAATGAAAATAATAATAGTACTAAAGATATTGAATATTTAGCTGTTGATGCTAATGCAAGGGGATTGAAAGAGAATAAAAATAATGAAATAGTTTGGTTTGAAAAGACATTACAGGCATATAAGGAAATAAATAAGGATGTAATATCTGTGTATATGGGAAGTGAAGATGGAAAATTTGTATTAGCACCATATGCTGATTTAGGTGATAATTTTGATTCTAGACAAAGAGATTGGTATAAGGAAGCAGTAAATAATCCATCTAAGACTATAATGTCAGAACCTTATCAAGATATTGCAACTAAAAAAATAGTAGTTACATATTCTAAAGCTGTATTAAATGATAAAGGTGAAATACAAGGTGTTGTAGGGATAGATAAGAACCTTGATGTTTTATCAGGTATAGTTCAGAATCTTGAATTAGGGGATAAAGCTTTTGGTACTGTATTTAGTAAGAATGGAATAATTATCGCTAATAGTGATACAAGTTTAATAGGGAAAGGGATAAATGACTTTCCTTGGATAGAGAACATAATAAAAGGTGAAAGTAATGTAAGAATTACTACAGAAATAGATGACGTAAAGTATATAAGTTATAAGGTTGTAGAAAAAGAGAGCGGGTTAATTATTTCGGTATCTATTCCAAGAAGGGATTTAATTTCTTCATATATAAAAGAGTTATTGCTATCAGTATCAGTACTAATAATAATGATAATTATGGTGGTTATATCAGCTGGAATATTTACAAGAAGACTTACAAAGCCTATAAGAGAAGTTGTAAATTTATTGAATAAAATTAAAGATGGAGATTTTACAGGAAAAGTAGAAAGTAAATTTTATTATAATAGAGAAATCAATGCTATGATGGATAGTTTAAATGTATTAACCGAAGATATGGGAATACTTTTATCAGGAATACAAGAAGCATCTGAAAAGGTGAATTATGGATCAGAGACATTATTTGGAATAATTAAAGAGTCTAGCAATGTGGGGGAAGAAGTAGCAAAGTCAATTCAACAAATAGCAGGAGGAGCAACAGATCAAGCTGCTGGATTAGATTCAGGAGTTCGTGTAGTGGCTGTGTTAGAAGAAGAAGTTGACAAGTCTATATCAAGTTCTCAAAAGATGCTTAAAACATCAAAAGAAGTTAGATTGTCTTCATCAGAAGGAACAGTTGCCTTAGAGAATTTAACAGATACATATGAGAAGAATATAGAAGCTAGTAATAACATGGTATCTAAAGTGGATTTATTATCAAACAAATCAGAGGAAATAGGAATTATAGTTGATGCTATTAAATCAATTACAGAGCAAACTAATCTTTTAGCTTTAAATGCAAGCATAGAAGCAGCAAGGGCTGGTGAAGTTGGTAGAGGATTTGCTGTTGTTGCAGATGAGGTGAGAAAATTAGCAGAGGAATCAGCTAAATCAGCAACAGAAATTAATTATGTAATAGAAGAAGTAAAAGCAAGTATAAAAGAGCTTTATGAAGAAACATTAGTAACTAAAAAGCTTAATGAAGAAACAGAAGAAAGCTTAGAAATAACAAAAACTAAATTTGATGTAATAAGTAATATGATCAATGAGTTAGAAAGCAATATTAGTGAAGTTACATCATCATTAGATAAGATAACTGAAAGTAAAGATATTGTTGTGTCTAATATATCAGAGGTTGCAGCAGTATCACAAGAAACAGCTGCAATTACGGAAGAAGTAAGTGCTGCATCAGAGGAGCAATCTTCAGGGTTACAAGAAATGGCTGAACAAGCTGAAACACTGAAAAATTATTCAGAGATATTAAATAGATTAATTAAGAAGTTTAAAATTTAAATTGTAACATAGATAGTTTGGGTGATGGAACTAATAGCTTAGAAAAGACATATTATGAATAATGTAATAAGTAAATTTGGAGGATACATGAATTCATATAAAAGAAGTGGATTATGGAGAAATAATTTCTATAGAGATTTTCCACCCCAACATCAAGAGGTTCAACCTGGTATAGAAGCGATAATGGATCCAAGGCCAGTGTTTGATGACCCTGAGTATAGAGGCAGCGGAAAGTTAGAAGATAGAGTGGCTATAATAACAGGTGGAGATAGCGGAATTGGACGAGCTACTGCTGTTGCTTTTGCAAAAGAAGGAGCAAAGATAGTTATTGTATATTTGTATGAAAGGGAAGATGCAGAAGAAACTAAAGGATATATAGAGGGCTATGGAAGTGAATGTCTATTAATAGAAGGGGATATTAGTGAAGAACATTTTAGTAAAAATATAGTGGAAAAGACTATAGAAAAGTTTGGTAAAATAGACATATTAGTTAATAATGCAGGAGTACAATTCCCACAAAAGAGTATAGAAAATATAACTTCGGAGCAGTTAGAGATAACATTTAAAGTAAATATTTTTGCTATGTTTTATCTAACAAAAGCAGTATTACCATATTTAAAAAGAGGAAGTTCTATTATAAACACTACATCAGTTACAGCTTATGAGGGACATGAGACCCTTATAGACTATTCAGCTACTAAGGGAGCAGTAACAACATTTACAAGGTCTTTATCACAATCATTAGTAGACAAGGGGATAAGGGTCAATGCAGTAGCACCGGGACCAATTTGGACACCTCTTATTGTATCTAGTTTTTCAGCAGAAGAAGTGGCTACTTTTGGGGAAGATACTCCAATGAAAAGAGCTGGGCAACCTTATGAGTTAGCTCCGGCATATGTATATTTAGCTTCTGATGATTCAAGTTATGTTACGGGGCAGATTATTCATGTAAATGGAGGAACCATGGTAGAAAGTTAAAGCGCTTCCTTAGCAATGAGTGCAAAGTGATTTTCTAGTGTAAGGTTTCCGATTATGAAGATTTGAAGGGAATAAGTAACAGTGAACAGGGAAGTTAATTCTGCAGAAAAAATTGAATTAATGTAGATTTTAAAATGAGGAAAGAAGCTCGTAGGAAGTTCGAGACTTGATATAGTTTTGTATAATTGAGATTCTTATTTATTAAATATTACTGGAAATTTAAATTTCCAGTAATATTTTTTTAAATCAAATACTAATAATGAATTATTCTATTAATTTATCAAAAAAAATGTGAATTATGAATAGTGTAGTGAAATATTTTGTTCGGAAAATTTACAAATTACTAAAAATAATTATATAATAAGATTTAGATTGGGGATGATAAGTTTTGACAAGTTCGCTACATACTAAAAAGTTATTAGCAAAATCATTAAAGACTCTAATGAAAACTACACCATTGCATAAAATATCAGTAAAGGATGTAGTTAATGAATGTAATTTAAATAGGCAAACTTTTTATTATCACTTCCATGATATATATGAGCTTGTAGAATGGATATATAGAACAGAGGCAATTGAAAGTATATCAGAATATAAAAGTTATAGCACTTGGCTTGATGGATTTTATAAAATATTTTTATACATAGAAGATAATAAAAAATTTTGTAATAATACATTAAATTCATTAAGTAGAACACATTTAGATATGTATCTTTTTTCAGTAATTAATGAATTGCTTATGGGAGTAATTAATGAAGTATCTAGCGGAATGACTGTAAAAGTTGAAGATAAAAAATTTATGGCAGATTTTTATACGCATGCATTTGCAGGACTGGTAATACAGTGGATGAAAGATGGGATGATAGAAGATCCTAAAATATTAATAGATAAATTAAAGGAATTAATAGAAGGAAACTTTATGAGGGCATTAAAGAGATATGAAGAAATGGATTAACAATTAATAAAAATAAAAAAAGTAGAAAATGCAAATATCATAGCTTAACAAATTAAAAATGAAGAGATCTATCCTTATGGATAGGTCTTTTATTTTTTTATTCTAAATCATATAACAACAGGAAACAAAAAATAGAATAATGAATATTATAGAAAGATTAAAGAATACATGATTTAAATTTCTCTATTTAATCTAAATAGTCTATAAATACTAAATTTAAGGTTTGGTTAGTCTATAATTTACTAATTGAAATATATAGGAGAATATATGTTTATAAAGTTTGAAAATATTAATAATAAGAAGCTTATAGATGTTAGAACAAAATCAGAATTTTTAAATATGAATATGACAGAATATAATATTCCAGTAATAGATGAAGAGCAGCACAACATGATAAAGCGATTTTATCCATTTGCTATTTTTATAATAATAAAAAGCATAATAAAAAATAGAGAAATAATAAGAAAAAGGTTGTTAGAAATATCAAATAACAAAAGAGAAGAAGTTATAATAGCTTGTTCAAGAGGGCGATTAAGAAGTCCAATAACTTATATATATGCAAGGTTTATAGGAATAAGATGTAGAATTCTATGGGGAGGATTAAAGCAAAGATATTTATTAAAAAAGGATATTAATTAGTTAAAGTAATTTTATTTAATATCCTTTTTTATTTAAATATATGTTATAAAAATAACTATTATGGACAAGATTTAGTAAAAGGTTTACAATTATAATGAAATATTAATATAACGATAATGAAATAGAATGATTTTTTATTTCAATATACGAAATTATGTATATTAAAACTACAAATAAGCAAGAATGTTTTCTTAAATTTATATAGAAGACTTTAAAACATAATAAATCAGGGGAGATGATTTTATGAATACTATAGTTTGTATTAAACAGGTACCAGGGACTTCAAAGGTTGAAGTAGATGAAAAAACAGGAGTTCTAAAAAGAGATGGAATAGATACAAAAATGAATCCATATGATCTTTATGCACTAGAAACTGCCTTTAAAATTAAAGAAGAAAAGGGTGGGAATATAAGTGTAATAAGCATGGGGCCACCTCAAGCTATGGAAGTAATAAGAGAAGCATTTTCAATGGGAGCTGACAGTGGTGTATTAATATCAGATAGAAAGTTTGCTGGAGCAGATGTTTTAGCAACATCATATACAATATCACAAGGAATAAGAAAAACTGGGGATTTTGATTTAATTATTTGTGGTAAACAAACAACTGATGGAGATACAGCTCAAGTAGGTCCAGAAATGGCTGAATATTTAGGAATTCCGCATGTAGCAAATGTTAGAAGCATATTAAAGATAGAAGACGATTATATAACAGTAGAAATGGACATGCCGAATACTGTAGAGGTTGTAGATGTTAAATATCCTTGTTTATTAACTGTAGAAAAGGATATATTTGAACCAAGATTACCCTCATATAAGAAAAAAATAGAATCAAAAGATAGAGAAATTAAAGTAATATCATTGAAAGATTTTGAAGATAAAGATGAAAATAAATATGGTTTAAATGGATCACCAACTCAAGTTGAAAGAATATTTCCTCCTGAATCTAATTCTAGTCATGAAAAGTGGAATGGAGATTCAGACGAAATAAGCAAAAATATATTTAATAAGCTAAAAGAATTAAAGTTTGTTTAGGAGGAAAATATATGTCTAAATTAGTTGTAAATCAAGATAAAGTAGTAAATATAGATGAAATTATAAAAATTTGTCCATTTGGAGCCTTAGAAAATAATAATGGGAAATTAGATATTAATTCTAATTGCAAGATGTGTAAGCTATGTGTGAAAAAGGGTCCAAAAGGTGCAGTAGAATATATAGAAGAAGAAAAAATATTAATAGATAAAAGTAAATGGAAAGGTATAGTAGTATATGTTGATCATGTAGATGGAGATATACACCCTGTTACATTTGAACTTATAGGAAAAGCAAGAGAGCTAGCAAGTAAAGTAAAACAAGAGGTTTATTGTATATTTATAGGTCATAATATAAGTGAAAAAGCAAAAGAATTATTACATTATGGAGTAGATAAGGTATACGTATATGACAATGAAAGTCTTAACAATTTTAGAATAGAACCATATACAGCAATGTTTGAAAATTTTATAGATGAAGTTAAGCCATCAGTAGTATTAGTTGGTGCAACTACAGTAGGAAGATCATTAGCACCAAGAGTAGCTGCGAGATATAGAACAGGACTAACAGCAGACTGTACAGTTTTAGATATAAAGGAAAATACAGATTTAGTACAAATAAGACCAGCTTTTGGTGGAAATATAATGGCTCAAATAATCACTCCAAATTCAAGACCTCAATTAGCAACAGTTAGATATAAGGTTATGTCTGCTCCAGAAAGAAGTAAAGAGACAACAGGAGAAATAGTAATTTGTGATGTTGATAGAGATAAATTATTTTCAAATATAGATGTAAAAAGTGTGGTAGCTAAAAAGAAAGAACATAGCATATCAGAAGCGGAGGTTTTAGTTGTAGCTGGAAGAGCGATAAAGTCAGAGAAAGATATGATGATGATAAGAGAGTTAGCAGAGTTACTGGGAGGGGAAGTTGCAGTTACTAGGCCTCTAATTGAAGCTGGATGGGAAGATGCCAGCAAGCAAGTTGGATTAAGTGGAAGAACTGTTAGAGCTAAACTTATAATAACATGTGGGGTATCAGGAGCAGTTCAATTTACAGCAGGAATGAATAATTCAGATTATATATTTGCTATAAATAATGATGATAAGGCACCTATATTTAAAGTTGCTCATTATGGAATAGTAGGAGATATATATGAGATAGTTCCTAAGTTAATCCAAAAGATTAAGGAAAATGGAGGGAAAAAGTATGCAATATAATAAAGTTTTAGAAAAAAATATAGAAGATATAAAAAGTATTATAAAAGATGATGATAGAATATTTTATGGAAAAAATATAAATGAAGATTATAGTCATGATGAATTAGGTTTTGTTAGAAAGCTTCCAGAGTTAGTAATTAAGGTTTCTACAACAGAAGAAGTATCTAGTATTATGAAGTATGCCTATCAAAATAATATACCTGTTACAGCAAGAGGATCAGGCACGGGTTTAGTTGGAGCATGTGTACCTCTTAAAGGAGGAATAATAATTGATTTAAGTGGAATGAACAATATATTAGAACTAGATGAAGAAAACTTAACTTTAACAGTAGAGCCAGGGGTTTTACTTATGGAAATATCAAAGTTTGTTCAAGATAATGATTTGTTTTATCCACCAGATCCAGGTGAAAAAACAGCAACAATAGGTGGAAACATAAGTACTAATGCAGGCGGAATGAGAGCTGTTAAATATGGAGTAACAAGAGATTATGTAAGAGGACTAGAAGTTGTAACTCCTAAAGGTGAAATATTAAATCTTGGAGGAAAAGTGGTTAAAAATAGTTCAGGATATAGTATAAAAGATTTAATAATAGGCTCAGAAGGGACTTTGGGAATAATAACAAAGGCAACGTTAAAGTTACTACCATTACCTAAGAAGGCAATAAGTTTATTAGTTCCATTTAAAGAACTAGAAACTGCAATTGAAACTGTACCTAAAATAATTAAATCAAAAGCAGTTCCAACAGCTATTGAGTTTATGCAAGGTGAAGTAATACTTGCAGCAGAAGAGTATCTAGGTAAAAAGTTCCCAGATCATAGTTCAGATGCCTATTTATTATTAACTTTTGACGGTAATTCAAAGGAAGAAATAGAAAAGAATTATGAAAAAGTTGCAGATATATGCTTAAAAGAGGGTGCTATAGATGTATTCATATCAGATACAGAAGAAAGACAAGAAGCAATCTGGTCTGCAAGAGGAGCCTTTTTAGAAGCTATAAAATCATCTACAACCGAGATGGACGAAGTAGATGTAGTAGTTCCAAGAAATAAAGTAGCTGGTTTTGTAAAATTTACTCATAAGCTTCAAAAAGAGTATGAAATAAGAATAAAAAGTTTTGGACATGCTGGAGATGGAAATTTACACATATATATTTTAAAAGATGATTTAAGTGAAGAAGAATGGCAAACAAAACTTAACAATGTAATGAAGAGAATGTATGATGAAGCTAAAGAATTATCAGGACAAGTTTCTGGAGAACATGGTATAGGATATGCTAAAAGGGAATATTTAAGTGATTCTTTAAGTGATGAGAATATTGAAATTATGAGAGGAATAAAAGCGGTTTTTGATCCTAAAAATATACTAAACCCAGGAAAAGTATGTTATTAAAATAAATAAAAATAGCTTAGTAATAAGAAATACTAAGCTATTTTTATTTGTCTTAAATATTTATTTATAATATAAGTATTTATTCATATTTTCTTCATCAAAATTGTTTAATATAAGTCTATAGAAAAAATAATTTAAAGGGGTTGATATAAAAAAGTATTTGTAAATATAAATATTCAAAATAATATTAGGAGAGTGTTAATATGAATTGTCATAGAGGAAATAATGAAAGTAAATCTAATGTTAAGCATAATAATTTTAAATATTTACTGCATATGATACTTTGTTGTGGATTGCCTATAATTATTGTGTCTTTATTACCAATAATATCTAAGGTATTTCCTAAAATAAGTGGATTACTTGGATTAATAGCACCATTTATATGCCCACTAATGATGCTATCAATGGTAATAATGATGTCTAGAGGAAAGAAAAAGAACTGTTGTGGAAATGATAGTAGTAAAGAATTATTAGAAAATGGACCGAAATAATGTAAATTTAAATTCCCTAATGATATTTACTATCATTAGGGAATTTATAGTTAATTCATAAAAATAATTATACAATCAATTTATATATTAATACAGAAATATATAACTTTATAGAATTTTATGTTTTATGGTTAAATATAATATAAAGATAGCCAAGTAGTAGGAGGATGGAATGAAGGAGAGTGAAGGATTTTATACTTTTAATAATTACTTAAAAAATGATAGTAGACTAATTACAGCTTCAATGGAAGATTACATAGAGATGATATATAGATTATCAGAAGAAAAGGGGTTTACAAGAGTAGGTGATTTATCAAAAGCATTAAATGTAAAGCCAGCATCAATAACAAAGATGATAAAAAAACTAGACGATCTTAATCTAGCCAATTATGAAAGGTATGGATATATAAAACTAACTGAAAATGGAACTAGTTATGGTAAATATTTATTAAATAGACATAATACTGTTGAAAAGTTTTTACAGGTATTAGGAGTAAAAAAATACTTACTACATGAAACAGAGAAAATAGAGCATGTTTTAAGTAAAGAAACATTTGAAAGAATAATTAACTTTATAGATGTAATTGAAAAGCATCCAGAAATAAAGAGTACTCTAGATAATAATGTGATTTTAAAAAGTGATAATAGAATATAGTAAAATTATCATCTCTTAATAATTTGTTTAAATACCAAATTTAATGGAATAATAATCAAAGAGGTGATATTTTTATGAAATCAGTTTGGAGTAGAAATTATAAAATAAAGGAAAGAGAAGCTTTAAAAAGTGATATAGAAGTCGAAGCTGTTGTTATAGGAGCAGGCATAACAGGATTATTAACTGCATATATGCTAAAAGAAAGAGGAGTAAATGTTGTAGTTATAGAAAGAGGAAAAATATTAAGTGGGAATACCAAAAATACTACGGCTAAAATAACAATACAACACGATATAATATATAATAAGTTAATTAAGGAGTTCGGAGAAGAAAATGCAAAAAGATATGCTAAAGCAAATCAATTAGCAATAGAAACTTATAATGATATAATTGAAGCCAATAAAATAGATTGTGACTTCAAAAGAGAGGATGCATATATATATAGCTTAAATAATTCAAGAAAAATAGAAAGTGAATATAAAGCAGCTATTAAAATAGGAATAGATGCAGAATTAGTAGATGAAATTGAGTTACCATTTAAAATAGCTAAGGCTGTAAAATTTAAAAATCAAGCACAATTTAATCCAATTAAATTTTTAAATTATATAGCAAAGGATTTGACAATTTATGAAGATACAACAGCTATAGATATAAAAGAGGATACTGTAATAACTAAACATGGAAAGATTAAAGCTAAAAGTATAGTAGTTGCAACTCACTTTCCAATTATAAATGTTCCAGGATACTATTTTTTAAGAATGCATCAAGAAAGATCTTATGTAATTGCACTAGAAAATGCTCAAATAGTTAACGGAATGTATAAAGATGAAAATACAGCTGGATATTCATTTAGAAGATATAAGGATTTATTAATTTTGGGTGGATCAGATAAAAGAACAGGAAATAATGAATCAGGAGGTTGTTATAATAATCTTAGAGAATTTGCTAAAAAGGTTTATCCTACTGCTATAGAAAAATACAATTGGTCAGCACAAGATTGTATGACATCTGATGGAATACCATATATAGGAGTATATTCTAAAGAAATGCCAAATGTTTATGTAGCTACTGGCTTTAACAAATGGGGAATGACATCATCTATGGTTTCAGCAATAATAATAAGTGATATGATAACTGGCGAAGAAAATGATTTTTGTAAAATATTTTCGGAAAATAGATTTGATATTACAGCTTCAATAAAAAATTTAGTTAGAGATGGAGTAGAAACAGCATATAATTTTATAGCTCAAAAAATAAGCCTTCCAATGGAAACTATAGAGAATGTAAATAATGGAGAAGGAGAAACCATTATTTATAATGGAGAAAAGGTAGGAGTATATAAAGATAATGATGGAAAGATATATACAGTTTCTACAAAATGTCCACATTTGGGTTGTGAATTAAAGTGGAATGTTGATGATTCATCTTGGGATTGTCCTTGTCATGGATCAAGATTTGACTATAAGGGAAATTTATTAGATTCACCAGCTATTAAGGAACTAAAATATGAAAAATAGTAAATATAATAAAAAGGGATTTTTTGAAGGATGGTACTTTAAGCACCAATGTAATGATAGAAGCATAGCATTTATTCCTGGAGTAAATATAGATAGAAATGGTTTGAAGTATTCATTTATTCAAATAATAACTAATGAAAAAACATATAATATAAAGTATGATTTTAAAGACTTTTCAATAAGTAAGGATAAATTAACTATTAAGATAAAAGATAATTTATTTTCTAAAAATGGTTTAATATTAAATGTAGTAAGTAATGAAATAAAAGTAAAAGGCAAGTTGACTTATGAAAATCTTACTCCAATTAAAGGAGATATAATGGGACCATTTGCTTTATGTCCTTTTATGGAGTGTAATCATGGAATAATAAGTTTGCATCATATGGTTAGTGGAAAATTAAGTATAAATAATAAAGATGAAATTATAGAGAATGGAATTGGATATATAGAAAAAGATTGGGGCAGTTCGTTTCCTAAGTCATATTTATGGGTTCAAGGAAATGATTTTAAAAATGAAAAAGCAAGCATTATGGTTTCTATTGCCGATATTCCATTTTTAGGGCTTGAATTTAAGGGCTGTATAGCATGTGTTTTGTATAAGGGCAAAGAATATAGATTAGCAACTTATAATGGAGTAAAAATAATTAATTATAATGAAAGAGGATTAATAATAAAAAGAGGAAAATATAAATTAGAAATAGAAATTAACGAGGATTATCCTCAAAAGTTATTGGCACCAGATGGTGGAGAAATGAAAAGAACTATTTATGAAAACATATCATGCACAGCAAGATTTAAATTTTACATAAAAAATAAAATAATTTTTAATTTGGAAAGTAAAAATGCAAGCTTTGAATATGTACCAGTTAGCAATTAAAATTTTATAAGTATGATTAAAAAATTTTAATATATTTTAGTAGAATTTAGGTAACAGGTAACAGGTAAAAAATAAGAAATTAAAAAAAGAAAAAACCAAAATGGGTTTTTTCTTTTTCATTTCATAGTTTAAAAGAAACTTTACACTAATTACATTGATTTATGGAAAGTTCTGTTTATAACATCTAATTGTTGTTCTCTTGTTAACTTAATGAAGTTTACAGCGTATCCTGAAACTCTTATAGTTAATTGAGGATATAATTCTGGGTGCTCCATAGCATCTAATAGAGTTTCTCTATCAAATACATTTACATTTAAGTGATGAGCATTTTGACCAAAATATCCATCCATTAATGAACTTAAATTCTTAATTCTGTCTTCAGGGTTTTTACCTAAAGCATCTGGAATTATTGAGAAGGTATTTGATATACCATCTTGTGAATGTTCATATGGTAATTTAGCAACTGAGTTTAATGATGCTAATGAACCACTGTTATCTCTTCCATGCATTGGGTTAGCACCTGGAGCAAATGGTTCTCCAGCTTTTCTACCATCAGGAGTAGTACCAGTCTTTTTACCATAAACAACATTTGAAGTTATAGTTAATACTGATTGAGTGTGATAAGCATTTCTATAAGTCTTATTTTGTCTGATCTTATTCATCATATTTTCAACTAAATAAACTGCTATATCATCAACTCTATCATCATCATTTCCGTATTTAGGGAAATCGCCTTCAACTTCAAAATCTATAGCAACACCTTCTTCATTTCTTATAGGTTTTACTTTAGCATATTTAATAGCAGATAGTGAGTCAGCACAAACTGAAAGTCCAGCTATACCACAAGCCATTGTTCTAAATACATCTCTATCATGAAGTGCCATTTGTAATTTTTCATATGAATATTTATCATGCATATAGTGGATAACATTTAAAGTATTAACATAAAGGTTAGCTAACCAATCTGTCATTATTTCAAATTTCTCCATTACTTCATCATAATTTAAATATTCGCTAGTTATTGGAGCTAATTTTGGGCCAACTTGCATTCCATATTTTTCATCTTTACCACCGTTTATAGCATAAAGTAAAGTTTTTGCTAAGTTAACTCTAGCACCAAAGAATTGCATTTGTTTACCAACTCTCATTGCAGATACACAACAAGCAATTGCATAATCATCTCCCCAGTAAGGAGCCATTAAATCATCATTTTCATATTGAACTGAACTTGTATCAATAGAAACTTTTGAGCAGAAATCCTTAAAGCCTTGAGGTAATCTTGTTGACCAAAGTACAGTTAAGTTAGGTTCTGGTGATGGTCCTAAAGTATATAGTGTATTAAGAATTCTGAAAGAGTTCTTAGTAACTAATGTTCTTCCATCTAATCCCATACCGCCGATTGATTCAGTAACCCAAGTTGGATCTCCTGAGAATAAATCATTGTACTCTGGAGTTCTTAAGAATTTAACAAGTCTTAATTTCATAACAAAATGGTCAACTAATTCTTGAGCATCCTCTTCTGTTATTAAACCAGCTTTTAAGTCTCTTTCTATATATATATCTAAGAAAGTAGATGTTCTACCAAGAGACATTGCAGCACCATTTTGATCTTTTATAGCTCCTAAGAAACCAAAATATAACCATTGGATTGCTTCTCTTGAATTAGTAGCAGGTTTTGAAATATCTAATCCATAAGTTTGAGCTAAGCCTTTTAATTCTTTTAAAGCGACAATTTGATCAGAAAGTTCTTCTCTTAATCTAATTACATCTTCATCTATAACTTTAACTTCTAAGCTTTTCTTTTGAGCAATTTTATCTTCTATTAGTCTATCCACCCCATATAGAGCAACTCTTCTATAATCACCTATTATTCTTCCTCTACCATAAGCATCAGGAAGCCCAGTTATAACACCAGATTTTCTTGCTAATCTCATTTCATCAGTATAAGCATCAAATACACCTTGATTATGGCTTTTTCTATATTTAGTAAATATTTCTGAAATTCTTGGACTTACTTCATAGCCATATGATTTAGCAGCATTTTCAGCCATTCTTACACCACCAAAAGGCATAACAGCTCTTTTTAGTGGAGCATCAGTTTGAACACCAACTATTTTTTCAAAAGCCTTATCAATATAACCGGCTTTGTATTCGTTAATTCCAGAGATAGTTTCAGTATCAATATCTAAAACACCATTTTCTCTTTCTTTTACAAATAATTCACTTACTTCATTCCATAGAGTTTTGGTAGCATCTGTTGCACCAACTAAAAAGCTGTCATTACCGTTGTATGGAGTGTAGTTTAATTGTATAAAGTTTCTAACATCAATAGATTTAGTCCATTGACCTTCTTTAAAATTAATCCATTCTTGATTCATATATTGCACCCCTTTTTCAAACAATTCAAAACATTCAGAATTTACTGGAAAAATATTATTAATAAAGAATGTTTCTCAAATAGATTTTATCATTAAAGTCAACTAGTTTCAACCGCTATAATTATAATTTTGATAATATAATTATAAAATTGATAAATTGATAAATAAGTGATTATAATCACAAAATATAAAAAAGTTTATATTTTTTAGTTTGTTGAAGGTATTTGACTTAAAAAATGAATGAAAGTGAATTTTTTTGAATGAAAATGCTTGAAAACATTTACTAAAAGGTGTATTATAAATTTGGAGGTGATATTTAGTGCTAACAGAAGAAAGACATAAAATTATATTAGAACAATTAAGTACCAATTCCGCTGTATATGTGAGCGAACTTGTAGAAATGCTAAATACCTCAGAATCTACTATAAGAAGAGATTTGAATTATTTACATAAAGAAGGAAAACTAAATAAGGTACATGGAGGGGCTACATTATTAGAGAAAGATTTTAATACACAAGATGATTTAGTATCAACAAGAGAAACATTAAATGTTAGTGATAAATCTATAATTGCAAAATATTCAGCAGGTCTTATAAAAAAAGGTGATTTTGTATATATAGATTCAGGTACAACAACAAATTTAATAATTGATTTTCTAAAAGAAAAAGATGCTATATATGTTACTAATGGAATAAATCAAGCTAAAAAGCTGATAAGTAATGGATTTACAACTTATATACTTGGTGGGGAAATAAAGATATCAACAGAGGCAGTAGTTGGAGTTGAAGCCATAAATAACTTAAAAAGATATAATTTTACTAAAGGCTTTTTTGGAACAAATGGAATATCAGAATATAGAGGATATACAACACCAGATATAAAAGAAGCATTAGTCAAAGAAGAAGCAATAAAAAGGACAAGAAATCCATATATATTGGCAGACAACACAAAGTTTAATTCAATTAGTTCAATAACTTTTGGAGAAATAGATGAAGCAGTTATAATAACAACATCATTAGAAGATACTAGTTATTATAAAAAGGCAGAAATAGTGGAGGTTTTAAAACTATGATTTATACTATAACTTTCAATCCAGCGTTAGATTATGTTGTGAGAGTTCATGATTTTAAGTTAGGAGAAGTAAATAGAACATCTTACGAAGAAGTTTATCCAGGAGGAAAAGGAATAAATGTTTCTATAGTATTAAAAAACTTAGATGAAAAAAATATAGCACTTGGATATATAGCAGGTTTTACAGGAGATGAAATAGAGAGGAAAGTAAAATCTTTTGGATGCAGTACAGACTTTATAAAGCTTAGTAATGGAATGTCTAGAATAAATGTCAAACTTAAATCCAAGGAAGAATCAGAAATAAATGGTCAAGGGCCTAGTATCTCTGATAAGGATTTAGAAGAATTATATAAAAAATTAGATTTATTAAAAGAAGGTGATATTTTAGTTTTGGCTGGAAGTATTCCTAAAACTCTTCCTAAAAATATATATGAAATAATAATGGATAGATTATCTGAAAAGGGAATTAAATTTATTGTTGATGCAACAGGAGAACTTTTATTAAATGTATTAAAATATAAGCCGTTTTTAATAAAACCTAATCATCATGAATTAGCAGAATTATTCAATGTTACTATATCAAATGAAGAAGACATAATAAAATATGCTAAAAGCCTTAAAGAAATGGGAGCAAGAAATGTTTTAATTTCTAGAGCTGGTAAGGGGGCTATATTTATAACTGAAAATAATGAAGTAATAAAATCTAGAGCTCCTAAAGGAAAAGTTATAAATTCTGTAGGTGCAGGAGATTCTATGGTGGCAGGATTCATATCTGGATATTTAAAAAATGAAAATTTAGATGAAGCATTTAAAATGGGAATAGCAACTGGAAGTGCAAGTGCATTTTCAGAAGGATTAGCAACAAAAGAAAAAGTTTATGAATTATTAAATGAAATATTATAGTTCAGGGGGTAATAAAATGAAATATTATAGATCGGGGGATAATAAAATGAAAATAACAGATTTATTAAATAAAAAATCTATAGCAATAAATCCTAATAATGTTTCTTCAAAGGGAGAGGCTATTGATAAATTAGTTGATTTAATGAATTTATCAGGAAACTTAAATAATAAGGAAGAATATAAAAGGGAAGTTTTAAAAAGGGAAGAACTCAGCACAACTGGTATAGGAGACGGGATTGCTATACCACATGCTAAAACAAAAGCTGTTAAAGAAGCAGGTTTATCAGCAATAGTAGTATATGATGGAGTTGATTATGATTCCTTAGATGGTGAAAAAGCAAAGTTGTTTTTTATGATTGCAGCGCCGGATGGAGAAAATAATCTTCATTTAGAAGTCTTAGCAAGATTATCAACTATGTTAATGGATGAAAACTTTAGAAGTGCATTATTAAACGCTAAATCAGCAGAGCAATTTATAAAGTTAATAGATAATTTTGAAAGTAAAAAGTTAAACAAAGATAAAGAGGAAAGTAAAAATGGATATAAAGTTTTAGCTGTAACTGCGTGTCCTACAGGAATAGCTCACACTTATATGGCAGCAGAAAGTTTAGAAGAAAAAGCTAAGGAACTGGGGGTTTCAATTAAAGTAGAAACCAATGGTTCAGGTGGAGCTAAGAATGTGTTAACTTCAAAGGAAATAAAAGAAGCAGAATGTATAATAATTGCGGCTGATAAAAAAGTTGAAATGGCTAGATTTGATGGTAAAAAAGTTATCCAAACCAAGGTTTCAAATGGAATACACAAAGCAGAAGAATTAATAAATAAAGCTAAATCAGGAGATGCCCCAATTTATCATCACAATGGAGTAAAATCTTCAAATGAAGAAGTATCAGAAGAAAAAGAAAGTATAGGACATCAAATATATAAGCACCTTATGAATGGTGTATCTCATATGCTACCATTTGTTATAGGTGGAGGTATTTTAATAGCATTAGCATTCTTATTTGACGATTATAGTATAGATCCATCTAATTTTGGAAGCAATACTCCATTTGCAGCTTTCTTTAAAAATATAGGTGGAACAGCATTTGGATTTATGTTACCTATATTAGCAGGATATATAGCAATGAGTATAGGTGATAGACCGGCATTAGCAGTTGGTTTTGTAGGCGGAGCTATAGCTAATGCAGGAGGATCAGGTTTCTTAGGAGCACTGTTATCAGGATTTATAGCAGGTTATTTAGTGCTTTTCCTAAAGAAAATTTTTAAGGGATTACCAGATGCATTAGAAGGAATAAAACCTGTATTAATATATCCTTTACTTGGAATCTTATTGATAGGAGCAATAATTATATTTGTAGTAAATCCACCTGTATCAGCATTAAATGATGCTATGAATAACTTCTTAAATGGAATGGGAAGTGGTAGTAAGATTTTATTAGGCGCAGTTTTAGGTGGAATGATGGCTGTTGATATGGGAGGTCCAATTAATAAGGCAGCATATGTATTTGGAACAGCATCATTAGCTAATGGACAATTTGAATTTATGGCAGCAGTTATGATTGGTGGTATGGTACCACCACTAGCAATAGCTTTATGCACTACTTTCTTTAAGAAGAAATTTACAGCTAAAGAAAGACAATCAGCAGTAACGAATTATATAATGGGATTATCATTTATAACAGAAGGAGCAATACCTTTTGCAGCAGCTGATCCATTAAGAGTAATACCAGCTTGTGTAGTAGGTTCAGCAACAGCAGGAGCATTATCAATGGCATTTGGATGTTCACTAAGAGCACCTCATGGTGGAATTTTTGTTCTTCCAGTTATAGAGAATCCATTAGGATATTTTGCAGCATTAGTTGTAGGCTCACTAGTAGGAATGATAGTATTATCTATATTAAAGAAAAATAAAACTAATATATAATGTAATTTTAGTATTTTTCGTTATGTGAAGTATTGAATTTATGAATATACTAATAAATATTAATCCTAAAAAATACGTAAAACTTTAAAGGAATAAACTATTAAATAGAAATATATATTCTTTAATTATTTGATAATAAAACATGTATGTAATATAATGGTAACGTATAGAAAAAATTATTATTTAGGAGAGTGTTAAAATGAAAAGTTTAAAAGGAACTAAAACAGCAGAAAACTTAATGAAATCTTTTGCTGGAGAATCACAAGCAAGAACAAGATATACTTATTATTCAAGCGTAGCAAGAAAACAAGGATATGTACAAATTGCGAACATATTCATGGAAACTGCAGAACAAGAAAAAGAACATGCAAAAAGATTCTATAAATTTTTACTAAGTGATTTCCAAGGAGAACAAATTGAAATCAATGCAGCATATCCAGTAGCATTTTCTCAAGAAACTGCAGAAAATTTAAAATCTGCAGCAGCAGGAGAGCATGAGGAATGGGCTCATGATTATCCAGAATTCGCAAGAATTGCAAGAGAAGAAGGCTTCCCAGAAGTAGCAATAGCTTATGAAAGAATAACTGAAGTAGAGAATATGCATGAAAGAAGATACAATAAGCTATTAAAGAATTTAGAAGAAGGCAAAGTATTTAAGAAAGATGAAACAGTTTTATGGAAATGTACTAACTGTGGATATATATTTGAAGGTGAAGAAGCACCAAAAGTATGTCCAGCATGCTTACATCCACAAGGATATTTTGAAGTAGCAGCAGAAAATTATTAATAAAAATAAAAGCTTAAGGATTTTTCCTTAAGCTTTTATTTTTATATATGAATATATGAAAAGAATTTATTGAACTTTTAAGTTTGAATTGAGTATTTTAATTGAAATAAATTATGTAGATTATTAAATAAAACATATATATAATTAAGATAGAGTTAATATTTTAAGATAGAAGGTTAATTTTATGACTAATTTCTTAAAGAAAAAATTTACGACAATATATATAACTTTAGTAGTTATTATAATAATAGTAGGTATTGTATCTACTATTAATATGTACAAAATAAAGACATCCACAGATATTTTTATAGGAAATAATTACAAAAGTATAAATACAATTAATAATATGACTAATTGTATTTATAATCAAGATAAGGCTATATTAA
The DNA here is from genome assembly GCF_001010885.1 of Clostridium sp. C8. NCBI lineage: Bacteria > Bacillati > Bacillota > Clostridia > Eubacteriales > Clostridiaceae > Clostridium > Clostridium sp. C8. The sequence goes on from NZ_LBMX01000032.1 coordinate 30,935, forward strand.
TATACCTACAGGGAAATAAAGAAGAGGCATTAAATTTATTTCACGTAAATGATGATGAATTTTATAAGTGGTTCTATATTGAAAAGGGTAATATAACTGAACCTGGGGAAATAGAATTAATAGATACAGTTAACTTACAATATATAGAATTTAGTAAATCATTTTCAAGTCTACAAGATTATAATAATGGACAAAACCATGAAGAATTAGTAAAAATTTATGAAAAAACAATAACCAATGATGTTGTGCTAATTAATAAAAGTTTACAAGAGTTAAAGCAATTAAATGAAGATGCTATGTTTAAAAAGCAACAAATGCTTAAGGCTAATGGAAATTCATCAATATATTTCGTTATGTTTGTTTCTATAATTGGAGCCATAATTGGAGGATCTATAGCTATGTTTTTAACTAATAGATACTTTAATCCAATACATTTATTAATAAATGCTGTGAAGTCAGTAAAAGAAGGTAATTTAAATAAACAAGCTCCAGTAATATATCAAGATGAAATTGGACTATTAGCAAAGGAATTTAATAATATGACTAATAGATTGCATGACTTTGAAAAGAATGCTGAAGATTATTTAATGGCAGAGAAGAATAAATCTTTGAGTATAATTAAAAGTATATCCGATCCGATAATATTATTAGACAATGAATATAAAGTTCAATTTATAAATGATGAAGGACAAAATTTCTTTGATATTAACGAAAAGAAATTTACCAATAAAGCTTTACTAGAAATTATAAATTTACCAGAGGTCTATGAATATATTAGATGTGAAACTAATTTAAAGTATGAGGATAAAGAAAAAATAATTGAAATAAAAAGAAATAATAAAAAGTATTTTTTTAATTTGACACTAACAATAATTAAAGGCCCAGAAGAAAAAGTTAATGGAGTAGTAGTATTATTTAAAAATATCACTAGTCTAAAAGAATTAGAAATTGTTAAAGCAAACTTTATAGGCACTATATCTCATGAGCTAAAGACCCCATTAACATCTATAATGATGGGAATTGGATTAATAAATAATAGTAGTATAGGAGTACTAAATGAAAAACAACAAAATATAGTAGAAACTATTAAAGAAGATACACAAAAATTGAATGAATTAGTATCTAACCTTTTAAAGATATCTCAAATACACTCAAATTCAACTACATTTAATATGAAAATAAGCAATGTAAATGAATTAATAGAGAGCTGTGCAACAAATTTTAAGACTCAAGCAATAGATAAGGGTTTAGATATCATGTTAGATTTGGAAAAAGAATTACCAGAGGCTAAAATAGATGAAGAAAAAATAAAATGGGTATTAAATAACTTAGTATCTAATGCAATAAGATATACAGAAAAGGGGTCAGTTAAATTAAAGACGTATGTTAAGAATAAAAAGATATATATATGTGTAATAGATACTGGTAGAGGGATACCTAATAATTATTTAGAAAAAGTGTTTGAAAAATTTGTTAGAGTAGAAGGTTTTGAAATACCTGAAGAAAGCACAGGACTAGGACTTTCTATAGCCAAAGAAGTTGTAGAGATGCATGAAGGAAAGATATGGTGTGAAAGTGAATTGGGATTTGGAAGTAAATTTATATTTACTATTCCATTATCATGAAGCTAGTAGGAGATGAGTATATGAAAAGAGTTTTAGTTATTGATGATACTAAAAATATAAGAATATTATTAAGTACTTGTTTAGAATTAAGAGGTTATAAAGTAGTTACTGCAGATAATGGTATAGAGGCATTAAATATAATAAATGATAAAAGTGAAAAAATAGATTTAATATTTTTAGATATAAGAATGCCTGGAATAAGTGGCACTGAAGTGTTAAAAGGAATTAAAGAAGTTAGAAGTGCTTGCCCTGTTGTTATAATGACTGCTTTTGCAACAGTAAAAAATGCAATAGAATGTACAAAATTAGGAGCACTTATATATCTTCAAAAACCTTTTTCACCTGACAGAATAAATCTAGTATTAGATGAAATTGAAAGAAAAAATAATGATAATATAGAATTTAGAGTTGATGAAATACTAAAGATATCTAAGGAACTTCTAAATATAGATGATATAGAAAAAATATATGAAGCGCATGAATTATTAAAAAAAGCATTATCGATAAATCCATATAATAAAGAAATATATTTATTGATAAGTGAAGTTAATAAATTGACTGGAAATATAGAGGAAGAAAAAAGATTTAAAGATATATATAAATTGTTTAATTAATAGTAATATAATAAATATAAGAAATTTTTAAATAGGGGGATACGAATATGTTTTTGAAAGAATTAAATAAAGAAGAAGGTATTGCTTTTATAAACCTAGTTTCAATTTTTGCAGATGTAGATAATGAGTTTGCGAAGGAAGAAAAAGTACTTTTAAAGGAATATAAAGAGGAATTAGAAATAGAAGATAAGGAAATTTATAATCTTAAATATGAGGACATAATAGAAGTAATAAGAAAGTCCAGTGATAGATCTAAGAGGATTATATATTTTGAATTAGTAGGATTATCTTTAGTTGATGGTGAGTATGAAGATAAAGAAGTAGATTTTTTAGAAAATTTAGCTAGTGAATTAAAAATTACTAGAGCCACAAAAATAGCAATTGCAAATTATTTTTATAACTTTACAGATGTTTATAATTTTACAACTGTAGATGCAGAAAATAATATTAAATTATTAAAAGAACAGGCTGAAAAAATTTTAGGGTAAAAAGGATAATGAAAATTATCCTTTTTATTTTTATACAAGTTATAAAAAGTTTATCATATGGATAACTATTTATAACTTTTTCCTCTAGCTTTTGAAAGGTTATATGTAAGTTTACGGTGACTTGGAGTGGAAGGATTGAATAAGAAAATTTTGGTTTAAAAATAAAAAGTATTAAAGAATTTTTAATGGATAAAATAAAAGTATAATTAATAGGAGGTGTTATTATGAAGGAAAAAAATGAAATGATTGGAGACCTTCCAAGAAATATAAATAAGGATGTTCCAACACCAAATAATGATGCACAATCAATAAGAGCAATAATTAAGAATTCTGGGGAAATAGTTGGATATGAACTTTCAAATGGAAAAAGGATAAATAAAGAAGAAGGGGTGCAAATGGCTAAAAATGGTCAAATAGCAGGAGTTGCAGTTGGAGTTTCTAGAAAAGGAGAGGAATATTTAAGAAGTCTTCCAGATGAAAATGAAAATAATAATTTAAGTTCATTACCAGTAATTAAATAATAGTTTTTAAGAAAGCTAACTAATATTTTGATTACTTAGCTTTCTTAAAATATTTATTAACAAATTAATTAAAATAAGACTTTTTAGGAATAAAATAAGGTCATTTATAGTGGAAAAGTGTTAAAACTGTGGAAAGTTATCCACAAAATGTGGACAAGTTGAAAAAACTGTTGAAAACTTTTCTAAAGGGTATTGACACAATATATATGTAAAGAATATATGTTTGTAACAATATGATGATTATTGATGAATAAGATTAGTATATGTAGTAAGATGCAACAAGGAAAAAAGTATTTATATTTTTAAGAAATAGAGTTATCCACGGTTTGTACAAAATGTGGATAAAAACTGTGGATAATGTTACAATAATACCATAAATATAGATAAAATGGGGATGTTTTATAAACTTGCCTGTGGACAACTTATGTTTTTTTATTACCTGTGGATAAAATTAATGTAAAAAAATGTTGTAAATATAAAAAATATTAAAATTGAGGAGAGATATATGAAGTATAATAAAAAAATATATGAAGGAATATTTAAAAAAAGACCAAATAGATTTAATGCAAATGTTATATTAAATGGAGAAGAAATAGTTGTTCATGTACCTAATACAGGAAGATGTAGAGAAATACTTAAAGAAGGAACAAAAATTTTTTTAAGAGAAGAACTAAATCCAAATAGAAAAACTAAATATGATTTAATAGCTGCTATTAAGGATGATATATTAATCAATATAGATTCACAAATACCAAATAAAGTAGTTAATGAAGCTTTAATAAATAAAAAAATTAATCTTTTAAAGAAGTATGAAAAGATTGAAAGAGAAAAAACTTTTGGAAAGAGTAGATTTGATTTTAAGTTATCTACAGAAAAAGATAATAATATATATTATCTTGAAGTTAAGGGAGTAACTTTAGAAGAAAATGGTCATTGTAGATTTCCAGATGCACCAACTGAAAGAGGTGCAAGACACATATTAGAATTAATAGAAGCTAAAAAGCAAGGATTTGGAGCTGGAATTTTATTTTTGATACAGCTAGATAATGTAAAAACTTTTTCACCTAATGATTTGACAGATCCAGGATTCGGTGAAGCCTTAAGACTTGCAAAGAAAAGCAATGTTGATATAATGGCATATAATTGTATAGTTTATGAAGAGGGAATTGAAATAAATGATATTGTTGATATAATATTATAAATAACATAGAAGTTGTAATAAAGATTTATTTAGAGAATTAAGAGGTGTAATATGAAGTACAAGTTTTGTCCTTTATGTGGAAGAGAGTTAGAGGAAAAATATAGTTGGGATGAAGGGGGTGTGCCTTATTGCTTACATGATGATTTGATGTTTTTTGACACACCAAAACCATGCATAATGGTAGCTATAATTAAGGAAGATGAAATATTATTATTAAAACAAAGCTACATATACGAGAATTCTAAGGTATTACTATCTGGATATGTTGGAAATAATGAAACCGCAGAAGAAGCAGTTTATAGAGAGGTAAAAGAAGAAGCAGGAATTGAAATAAATAATATAACTTATCTTGGGTCTGATTATGTTAAAGATAAAGAAATTCTAATGATAACATTTGTTGCAGATTTTGTATCAGGACAAATAAAAAAATCTAATGAGGTTGAAGGAATGGGATGGAGCAAACTTTCAAATGCTCTAAATGAAATGAAGGAAGATATAATAGGAACAAAAGTTGTTGAAAAGGTATTAAACGTTAAATCAAGAAGATAAATAAAGTTATTACTCATAACTTTATATTAACAAATTGAAATAGAATACATATAATTTTAATATATCAATAAGTTTGGGGTAATAATGAGGAAGAAATTAAGAAGCTTAAAAGACAAGCTTTTAAACCGACAATTTAAAATTAATGAAGTTGAATATAATTGGGCAACTCCATTAACTTACAATTTAAAGCCTTCTATGATAGTATATCATCATACCGCAGATAATAATATGACTCCTCAGCAAATAGATCAGATTCATAAAGATAGAGGATGGTCTGGAATAGGATATCATTTTTATATAAGGAAAGATGGAACTATATACAGAGGTAGACCTGAAAATGCTGTAGGATCACATGCACCAGGTGTCAATAGCAAGGCTTTTGGAATTGCTTTAGAAGGGAACTTCAACAATGAGTATTTAACTCCACAACAAATGACTAGTGTTATCGAATTATCAAAATACCTAATGAATAAATATAATATCACTGATTTAAAAAGGCATAAAGATGTAAGAAATACAGAGTGCCCAGGAGCAAATTTTCCTTTTGAAGAAATAAAGAAACAGCTAAATGTAGTATAAGCTATATAAGAATAAAACTTAAAAGTTGATAATAAAAAGCAGTTGCGAATTATTTTAAATAAATCTACAACTGCTTTTTATTATCAAAATATTGAATATTAAGAGTGGCTTCTAAATATGTTTAAAGTTAGAATTCCATCATTGAATTTAATTTCTGCAGTATCTACCATCATTCCAACTAAAGAAAGCTCCTCATCTAGTTCACAGTCGCCACCTAAGCTCCAATAATACTCTTCTAATTCATGTTGGCGTTTAGTATTTAATAGTTTATTTAGATTAAATAATTCTAGGTCATTAATTTCTTGGGTTTTTCCCCAGATAATAAAATTAGTGTATGATTCTTCAGTGTGTAAATTCACATTAATATCACTACAACCCAATTTATGAAGATATGTCATTAGTTCATTAACTATTCTTAAGTTTTTCTCAAAATTAAATTTCATATTTTATATAGTCTCCTTTTTAAAAACATTAATTATTGGAATTAAAATCATAGCTACGAATCCTGCTGCTAATCCATTGTTATATAAATTAAGGCCGCCATGAAGATACCCTATATTGGTAACCATATTTACATGTAAAAATCCAGCTAAGATTCCTATTTTGATGCCGAATTTTCCGGCAATAGGAGAAAGTGCTGTAGAAAATAATATTGATAATATTAAGGATGGAGAATTTATAGGATTTACGTGTATTAAAGCACCTATTAGAGCACCTATAATAATAGGAACAACATTTCGTAAATGTTTACCAAAGGCTCCAAATCCAATTATAGTGAATATTCCAGATATAGTTGGACCATTTAAGTCTCCATCTAAAAAAATTACTAAAAGTGTAGATATAAAACCAAGGATACTCATATTAATATAACATGTTTCTCCAAATAGTAAATAGAAATCACTAACTAATCTACCAGGTTGTTTTATGATAGAAAGTAATTTTTCTTTAGGATGAGGATTATAAAACAATCCTATTACCATTAAGTATAAAGAGATTGTAAATAATAGTATTGAAAATATTAAATTAGATCCTGTATTCCAAATCATTCTAGTTTCAAACTCTATGCCTACAGCTCTAAGAATAGACATTAAAAGTGTTGCAAATAATCCTGCTGCAAAGCCTACATTATATAAATTATAACCATTATGTGACTTTACACAGTGAGAAGCTACAGGCGCTATTATAAATCCAGTAAGTATACCTATGCCGTGCCCTAAAACTAAGGCAAATAAAGTAGAAAAATGATCAGTAAAACTAAGCTGACTTACTGTAGGTGCTAAGGTAGTTGAAAGCAAAGCCACTAGACTATAATTAAGAAAGGGTTCTTTTTGATACCTAGAATATAAGTACACACCTATAATTATTGGCCAAATGTTCAAAATGTTTTTTCCAAAGAAAGCGAAGCCAGTCATTAGCCATAAAGACATGATTGTTGAACCATTAGGTTTTACACCTATAAATATTAAAAGAAACATAGAAAGAATACTAGTTAAAGCTGAATTAAATAAGGATGCACCTATCCCACCAATTTCAACATAGTCAGTTATTAAAATATCTGGGCTTAAAATTATTTTTTTTAGTCCAGTAAATATTTCAGATGGAGAATCATGCAAAAATGCAACCAAGATAAAGAACAGATACATTACTAATAAAACAATATAAGGGGAGTAAATTTTCCTCTTTACTATAAAAATCACCTCTCAAAATAAATATCTATAAATATTAATATTAAAAACTTAAAATAATGTTGAATAAATTAAGTTAATTTTATAAAATTAACTAGTTATATAGTACTAAAGTAGTATAATATAATTATATCTAAAAATTAGTTAAATATAAATAAAAATAGGAGGAGTTCAGTGTGGATGGGAAAAAAATTAAGCAAGTACCAGAGATAAAAGGAATATTAAGAAGCCATGTGATAGAAGTACCTTCTTGCATAAGGGAATGTAGCGGAATAAAAATATTTGGAAAAAGAATAAAATCATTATTATTTACTACTGATGTTGCAATTATAAGAAATACTAATGCAGACGCTATAATAGCGGTATATCCATTTACTCCTCAACCACTTATAACTCAAGCATTAGTTATGGCAGCAGATGTGCCAGTTTTTTGTGGCGTAGGTGGTGGAATAACTCAAGGAAAAAGGGTTGTAAACTTAGCATTGGATGCAGAGTTTAAAGGTGCTATGGGAGTGGTAGTTAATGCTCCAACATCAAATGAAATAATAAAGAAAATACGAACAGTTATAGATATACCTGTAATAGTGACCATTGTTTCAGAATGTGAAAATCCTGCAGAGAGAATAGAAGCTGGATCTACTATATTAAATGTTTCTGGAGGAAAAAACACACCAGAAATTGTTAGAAGAATAAGAGAGCAGTTTCCAACTTTTCCTATAATAGCGACAGGAGGTCCAACGGAAGAAACTATAATGAAAACAATAGAAGCAGGAGCTAATGCTATAACATATACTCCACCACCATCAGGGGATGTAATGGGAAATCTTATGGATAAATATAGGGATGGATATTAATAAGCATTTTAGCAATTTATAAAGATAATGCATATAATATGATTTAGGGCTAAATATATAGGTGGAAAATAAATATATAGTGAGTGTCTATATTTTTTTATTTAACATAAGAAAATCTACCACTATGTAATATCATGGTGGTTTTATTATAATTATATTTTTGGAGGAGATTTTATGAAATTATTTGGGGCAAGTAAAATAGAAGGAAATGATTTATACATTGGAGGACTGAAGGCAAAGGATTTAGCTAATGAATACGGTACTCCATTATATGTTATGGATGAACAGCTTTTAATAGATAAGTGTAGAGAATATATAGAAAGTTTTAAAGTTAAATCTGAAAATAATAGGGTGGCATTTGCTGGAAAAGCTTTTTTGACAGTAGGTATGTGTAAACTTATAGAAGAACAAGGGCTTTATTTAGATGTAGTTTCCGGGGGAGAATTATATACTGCATATAAAGCTAATTTTCCAATGGATAAAATATACTTTCATGGAAACAATAAAACCTTAGAAGAAATAGAGTTTGGAATTAAACTAGGAGTAGGTAGATTTGTAGTAGATAATTTATGGGAAATGACAGAAATAAATAAGGTTTCAGAAAAATATAATAAAATACAAAAAATTTATTTAAGGCTTACACCAGGTATAGAAGCTCACACTCATGATTATATTAAAACAGGACAGATAGATTCGAAATTTGGATTTGCCCCAGTTGGAAATATAATAATGGATGCTGTAAAGATGGCTATTGAATTAGAAAATATAGAATTAGTAGGGTTACATTGTCATATAGGTTCACAAATATTTGAAACAGAACCATTTGCAGATGCAGCTGAAGTAATGTTAAATTTTATAAATGGCATAAAACAAGAGACAGGTCATCTAATTGAGGAATTAGATTTAGGTGGAGGATTCGGAATTTACTATTCAGAAGGAGATAAGCCTAAGGAAACAAAGGAATATTGTGATGTAATCTTAAATAGAGTTAATGAGGTTTGCCAAAAGTTATCACTTAAAAAACCAATTTTAACAATTGAGCCTGGAAGATCAATTGTAGCAAATGCAGGAACTACTCTATATACTGTAGGATCCATAAAGGAAATCCCAGGAATTAGAACATATGCGGCTGTAGATGGAGGAATGGGTGATAATATAAGACCGGCATTATATGGAGCAAAATATGAAGCAATATTAGCAAATAAAGCTAGCAATAAAAATGAAAAGAATATTACAATAGCAGGAAAATGCTGTGAATCAGGTGACATATTAATACAGGATATAAGTCTTCCAAAAGCTGAAAATGGTGATATACTTGCGGTGTTAGCAACAGGAGCTTATGGTTTTTCCATGGCTAGCGGATACAATAAAAACTTAAGACCAGCAGTTATTTTTGTAAGAAATGGTGAAGCCAAAATTGTTTGTAAAAGGCAAAGTTATGAAGAGTTATTAACTAGTGAGATTTAATATAAAATAATGTAATAGAAGTAGGATAAGTGATATTCATTTATCCTATTTTTTATTAACATTTAATCTATTTTAATTTTAAATAAATATGATATACTAAAATATAAGATTAAAAAAAGAGGTGATTAAATACAAACATACTATGGATAATATAGAGTATATAATAGATAGAATTGAAAATGATTATGTTATAGTGGAAACAAAAGCTAATGAGTTAATTGATATTAAAAAAAGTGATATAGTAGGTATAGCAAAAGAAGGGGACATTTTATTTAAAAGAGATGGTTTATATCTTATAGATAAAGAGGCCACAAAATTAAGACATAAAAAAATTAATACAATGATGAAAGGATTATGGAAAGAATGATTGATACAAATAATAAAGATGAAGATAATAAAGTAGAAAAAAGCAATAAAAATTCTATGAAAAACTTCATTAACGAATGGGCAGTTCCAATAATCTCAGCAATAATATTAGCTTTTCTAATAAATAAGTTTTTATTATTTAAGGTTCTAATACCATCAGAATCTATGGTACCAACTTTAAATGTTGGAGATAGGCTTTTTGTTACGAGAGTATATAATTTAGATAAACTTAAGCGAGGAGATATAATAGTATTTTACTCAGAAGAACTTCAAGATTCATTAATAAAAAGATTAATAGGCTTACCAGGAGATAAAGTTAAAATTGAAAATGGTATAGTTTCAGTGAATGGTGAAGAGTTACAAGAAGAGTATATAGGTGCTACAGATAAGTTTAATGGAGAATATGAAGTTCCAGAAGGAAAGTATTTCTTTTTAGGAGATAATCGACTTTGGTCAAAAGATTCAAGATATTGGATTAATCCATATATATCTAAAGAAGATATAAAAGGTAAAGCTCAAATAAAAGTATATCCTTTTAATGAATTAGGAAAAATAAAATAGTTAATGATTAGAAAGGAAGAATTATGAGTAATAGAAATACAGAAGAAAATGATGATAAAAAGAAGCAGTATATTGTAGTGTATGCAATTATGGCATTCCTAATTTTATATGTTTTTAGCATAACGAAAAATTTTATGACTACTCAAGAAGTAAGTTATAATGAATTTTTAAATATGATAGAAAATAAGGAAGTTGAAAGTGTCATAATTTCATCTAGTGAAATACAAATTTTAAAAAAGGAAGATAGTACGAATAAAGTAAAAGGCAAGATGCTATATACTGGCAATGTTAATGATCCCAATTTAGTAAGTATATTAACGGAGTCAGGAGTAGAGTTTAAGGCTGAGCCTATGAAGAATAATTATATAATTGATTTTATATTTGATTGGGTAATAATGCCTATAATATTCTTCTTTATAATTAGATTTTTTATGGGCAAGGTTGGAAGAAAAATGGGTGGTTCACCTATGATGGGATTAGGTAAAAGTAATGCAAAGATTTATAAAGAAAATGATATAAAAATAACTTTTGATGATGTTGCAGGCCAAGATGAAGCAAAAGAATCATTAAAAGAAATAATAGATTATTTAAATAATGCTAGTAAGTACACTAGTATAGGAGCTAAATTACCTAAAGGTGCATTATTAGTTGGTCCACCAGGAACAGGTAAAACATTATTAGCAAAAGCAGTGGCTGGTGAAGCAAATGTACCTTTCTTATCAATATCAGGATCAAATTTTGTTGAGATGTTTGCAGGAATGGGTGCAGCAAAAGTGAGAGATCTTTTCCAAGAAGCAGAAAAAAATGCACCATGTATTATTTTTATAGATGAAGTAGATTCTATAGGTAAAAGTAGAGATTCTCAAATACAAACAAATGATGAAAGAGAGCAAACTCTAAATCAATTATTAACACAAATGGATGGTTTTGATTCTACAAAGGCTATAGTTGTTTTAGCTGCAACAAATAGACCGGAAATATTAGATAAGGCACTATTAAGACCTGGAAGATTCGATAGAAGAGTAATAGTAGATAGACCTGATTTAAAGGGAAGAATAGATATATTAAAAGTTCATTCTAAAGGAGTAAAACTTGGGGATGATGTAAACTTAGAAGAAATAGCAAAAAGTACTCCAGGAGCAGTAGGTGCAGACCTTGCAAATATAGTAAATGAAGCAGCATTAAGAGCAGTTAAACATGGCAGAGAGTTTGTTATGCAAGAGGACTTAAGGGAAGCTGTAGAAGTTATAATTGCAGGAAAAGAAAAGAAAGATAGGATACTATCTCCTATGGAAAAGAGAATAGTAGCCTTTCATGAAGTTGGGCATGCCCTTGTAGCTGCGCTATTAGAAAATACAGATCCAGTTCACAAGATAACTATAGTACCTAGAACAATGGGAGCATTAGGTTACACTATGCAATTACCTGAAGAAGAGAAATATCTAGTTTCTAAAGAAGAGCTAACAAATCAAATAATGGTCATGTTAGGTGGAAGATCAGCAGAAGAAGAAGTATTTAACTTACTTTCAACTGGAGCATCTAATGATATAGAAAGGGCAACAAAAACAGCTAGAAGTATGGTTACTATTTATGGAATGACAGATAAATTTGATATGATGGCTTTAGAATCAGTTCAAAATAGATATCTAGATGGAAGAGCAGTAAGAGAATGTAGTGATGAAACCTCAACTTTAATAGATGAAGAAATATTAAAAATAATAAGGACTTGTCATGAAAGCACAAAAAAATTATTAAGAGAAAATAGAGATTTACTTGATAAGATATCTGAGTACTTATTAGAAAAAGAAACTATATTTGGTAGTGAGTTTATGGAATTTGTGTACGATAAATATCCAGAACTAAGAGATAGAAAGAATAAAAAGGTTAAAGATGCAAACCAAGTTATAGAAATATAAGAAATCTTAAAAGTTTAAAATAATGTAAAATGGATAAATTAATGAAAGGGTGTACATAATTGCTTGTTACACTCTTTCTTAATGATATAAATATAAAATCAAAGGGGGAGTAACTCTTGGATAAAATAGAATTATTAAAAGAAGAGGAAAACTTAAAAAATACATTAAATATTCTTAATGAAGAAACTTTAAAATATATAGATAAGAGAAAAGGTATTTCAGAATATATACTTGATTATAGAAAAAAGTATATTGAGGAATATAGAGATGATGAAGATAAATTAATGGAGTATTTTGATCACGAAAGATATATTAAGGAAGAATCATATAAAATGATAGATAAAAAATTAGGTGAATTTGTAAAGCTTAAAGAGTCACCTTATTTTGGGAAAGTTAACTTTATAGATGATGGATATTCAGAAGAATTGTATATAGGAAGATATGGATTAACTCCAGAAGAAAGTTATGATCCAGTAATAGTAGATTGGAGAGCACCGGTTGCATCTTTATTTTACAAAGGGATGTTAGGCAAAACAAGTTATAAAAGTCCACAAGGAGAAATGCCAGTAGATATATTATCAAGAAGACAATTAATTGTAAAAAAGGCTAAGTTGGAAGGATATTTTGATTCAGATATAAATATACAAGATGAGATACTACAAATGGTTTTATCATCCAACTCTGGAGAAAAGCTTAAGGATATTGTAAATACAATACAAAAAGAACAAGATGAAATAATAAGAGCTGATAGAAATAGAGTTGTTGTTGTAAATGGAGTTGCAGGTTCGGGAAAAACAACTATAGCTTTACATAGGATAGCATATCTTTTATATAATTATAGAGAACAGTTAACGGATAAAGTACTTATTTTAGGACCTAATGATATATTTATGAATTATATTTCAGAGGTATTACCTAATTTAGGAGAAACTGCAGTATTAAATGAGACATTTTTATCTTTTGCATATAAAGAAATAGGATTAAATGAAGCTGTAATAGATATATCTTTTTATCTAGAAGAAGTACTAAATGGAAACGAAAAAATAATCAATGAAATAAAATATAAGTCATCAAATAAATTTATAGAATTTTTAAATACTGAAATAGAAAAAATAGAAGAAAATTATTTTAATATAGAGGCAGTTAAATTCTTAGGTGAAGAAATAGTTTCTATAGAAGAAATAAAAGAACTATTCAATAAGCATTATAAATATATGCCTATATTTAGAAGAAGTCAAAAGATAAAAAGAATATTAATTTCTAAGATAAAGGAAAAAAGAGATGAGAAGGTAAGAGAAATTAATATAAAAGCACAAGAAGAAAAATCAAAGCTATCACAACAAGAATTAGAAATAGAAGAAAATAATATTGAATTTAGAAGAAAAATTAAAATAAGAGATATAATAAGGGAAGTTATAAAAGTCAAACAGGATATAGAAAAATGGATAGATAATGACAGCATTATAAATATATATAAGAAGATTATAAATGTTGAAACTTTATCCTATTTAGATTTAGCGGCCATTTTATATTTGATGATAAAATTAGATGGAAGAAAGTTCAAAAGAGAAATAAAACATATAGTTATTGACGAAGCACAAGATTACAATATGCTTCAATTTATAGTTCTTAAAGAATTAACTGGATGTAGAAGTTATACTATAGTGGGGGATTCAAATCAAAGACTTATAAAGGTAGAAGAAGTTCCAGCAATGTTAAAGTTAAAAGATATATTTGGGAATTTCTTTAGTTTATTTGAATTAAAAAAGAGTTATAGATCAACTTATCAAATTATGGAATATGCAAGTAAGATATTAGATGAAAATGCTATAGTCCCATTTGTAAGAAAAGGTGAATTTGATGTTTTAGAAACAGTAGTACCAAAAGATGATAAGGAAGATTTAATAGATGTTATATTGAATTTATTAGAAGATTACCAAGAAGAAAAGTATGAAAATATAGCTATTATAACGAAAGATAAAGAGGAGTTAAACATAATAGCTCCAGAACTTAAGAAATATACTAATATATTAGCATTTAATAACCTAGATGTTGTCTATAAAGGGGGAAAAGTTCTTATACCTTCCTATTATGCAAAAGGCCTAGAATTTGATGCAGTAATAATAATTGATTTTGATGAAAATACTGATAATTTAATTAAATATATAATGTGCACTAGAGCACTTCATAGATTATCAATAGTAAAAATAAGATAAAACTATATTTTTTGTAGAAGGTAATGGGTAGTAGGTAGCAGTTTTTTAGAATACTGTTACCTTTTACTTTTTATTTTTAATTTGTGATATTTCACAATTTATTTAAATTTTTATTAGTCATAATTTAAGAAAAGTATAGATTAAAGGTAATAAGATTGTAATTAAAAAAAAACAAGCTATAATAAAAGCATAACTAGTTGTAAACGATATTAAAGGAGGGGGTTGAAGTTTGGATAGCTTTTACGAACAATTTCAGACTAAAAATTATAGTAACTTAGAAAAGATACTAAACAATGTATCTAAAGTAGTATTGGTTATTACAATAGTATTTATAGCAATGCTTAATTTTATAGGTGCTGCAATCTTTGCCTTAATATACTTAGTAGCATTTATTTTATCTAGAAAGCTCATAGTTGAATATGAATACGAGCTTACTGGTGAAGAATTAGTAATATTTAAAATAATGAATAAAAGTAAAAGAAAAGAAGTGGGAAATTTCAGTGTAAGAAGCATATCAAGTGTGAAAACCCCAGAACAAATGGTTAATAGTAATACTAAAATTGTAAGAGCATATTTAAAGGAGTCTGGAATAAAGGACAAGATTTATATTGCGAAAACATCTCAAGGTCTAATAGGATTTCAATTAGCCATGGACGAAAATTTGATAAGGTTAATTAAAAGAGTTAATCCACTAGCATTTTATTAATATATAAATTTGGAGGAGAAAATTATGGCAGGATTAAGTTTAAGAAATATTCAAAAAGTATACGAAAATGGATTTAAAGCAGTTCAAGATTTTAATTTAGACATTGAGGACAGAGAATTTATAGTTTTTGTTGGACCATCAGGATGTGGTAAGTCAACTACATTAAGAATGATTGCAGGCTTAGAAGAAATATCCGGAGGAGAATTATATATTGGAGATAAACTTGTAAATGATGTAGCTCCAAAAGATAGAGATATAGCAATGGTTTTCCAAAACTATGCATTATATCCTCATATGACAGTTTATGAAAACATGGCATTTGGATTAAAACTTAGAAAGCTACCAAAGCAAGAAATAGATCAAAAAGTTAGAGAAGCGGCAAAGATACTAGATATTGAACATCTTTTAGATAGAAAACCAAAAGCTTTATCAGGTGGACAAAGACAAAGGGTTGCCATGGGAAGAGCTATAGTTAGAAGTCCTAAAGTATTCTTAATGGATGAACCTTTATCAAACCTTGATGCTAAATTAAGAGTTCAAATGAGAATAGAAATTTCTAAGTTATATAATGAATTACAGACTACATTCATATATGTAACACATGATCAAACAGAAGCTATGACTTTGGGAACAAGAATAGTTGTTATGAAAGATGGTATTATTCAACAAGTTGATTCACCAACTGAAATATACAATCATCCAGCAAATCTTTTCGTTGCAGGATTTATAGGAAGTCCTCAAATGAATATGACTTATGGACAAACTTTAATTAAAGATGGAAAAAACTTTGTTAAAATATTTGATGAATTAGTTGAAATTCCAGCAGATAAAGTTAATATGGTAAAAGAAAAGAATGCTGAAAATATAGAAGTTATAGTTGGTATAAGACCAGAAAACATTTACCATACAAAAGAAGAATTATCTAAACCAGGAGTTGTTACTTTCAAGGGTGAAGTTGATTTAAAAGAAAACTTAGGAGCAGAAACTTACATTCACCTTAAGAAAGACGGAGCTAACTTCATAATAAAATCTAGAGCAGCTAATGATTATAAAATTGGTGATCCAATAGAATTTGGATTTGATACTAATATGATGCATATATTTGATAGAGAAGAGCAAAATACAATATTTTAATCAGAGAAAAGTTTGTAGCTAACAATTAAATTGAAATTACGAAAATAAAAATAAAGCCTGCTGGAATCAGCAGGCTTTTTGATTTTTAGAGTTATTAAAAATATACTAAAACTAATAAGTATCAGGCATTAATATGCATTTTAAACTGTAACCTATGTTTATGAGTTGTATAATGGCTTACTTTTTATTGTTATAATTATTTTCAGCCTGTTCCCAATTGACTACATTCCACCAATTATCTATATATTCAGAACGTCTATTTTGATATTTAAGATAATAAGCATGTTCCCAAACATCAATACCAATAATAGGGATTAGTCCTGTTGAAATAGGACTATCTTGGTTTGGAGTAGATATTATTGATAATTTTCCATCACTATTTGATACTAACCAAGCCCATCCAGAGCCAAATCTATTCAAAGCAGCTTCTTTAAATTGATTTTTAAAGTTATCATAAGATTCAAAATCTCTATTAATTGCATCTAATAAATCTCCTTTGGGTGTTTGATCTTTTTTAGGAGACATTATTGTCCAGAAAAATTCATGATTATATACGCCACCAGCATTATTTCTAACTGTTTCTCTAATATCATCTGGTACTGAATCTAAATCCCTTAATATTCCTTCTAAGCCTTTAGAATATAATTCAGGATATTTTGCTATAGCTTTATTTAAATTATCTACATAAGCTTTTTGATGTTTATCATGATGAATGGTCATAGTTTCCTTATCAATATAAGGTTCTAATGCATCATAAGCATATGGTAATGGTCTTAGCTCAAATTTAGAATCACCTAATGCAGTACCTTTTACTAAAGCAGTAGGAATTAAGGAGATAAGAGTGATTATAGATAAAGCTAATAAAAAGAATGAGTAAATTTTATTTTTTGATTTCATTTTATACACCTCCTATTTTAGTATTTCTCTAAAAAGAGCATTTTATAAATAAATTATGTAAGTGATATAATAAATATAATAAGTAAATTAAAATTGGAGGAGTTATGGAAAAATTAATAAAAAATAATTCGATAAGTATAATATATTTTAGTGGTTCAACTTGTGGTGCTTGCGATGTAATAAAAGAGAAGGTACTACATGTTATTAGAGATTACAAGGAAATTAGGTTTCTTGAAATTAATGCATTGGAGCATAGGGAGTTAGCAGCTCAAAATGATATATTTTCTTTACCTATTTTGATATTGTTCATTAACAAAAAAGAAACACTAAGAGTTGGGAGACATTTTGATATATTAGAATTCAAAAATTTGATAGATAGATATTACAATTTAATTTATAGATAGATATTTAATTAATAACTATATTTTTAAGAATTCCTTAATAAATATGATATAAACTTTGTAACTTCTTTAAATTAATATTATTAATATAAGGATGTTACTTAATATATACATTATGTTAAAATATTAATAAAAAAGACTTTTGGGGGATATATGAATAAATTGAATATTTTGGTGGTAGATGATGATAAAGAGATAACAGAAGCAATAGAAATCTATCTTATGAATGAAGGATATAATGTTTTTATAGCTTATGATGGAATACAAGCATTGAAGGTTGCTAGAGAAGAAGCAATTCATTTAATAATAATGGATATAATGATGCCAAACCTTGATGGTACTCGCGCAACAATTGAATTAAGAAAAGAAAAGGAAATACCAATAATAATGTTATCTGCTAAATCAGAAGATTCAGATAAAATATTAGGACTAAATTTAGGTGCAGATGATTATATAACTAAGCCATTTAATCCGTTAGAGTTAATAGCAAGAGTTAACTCGCAAATAAGAAGATATACTAGGTTTTCATCAATAAATAATGAAGAAAATAAAGGACTAATAACTGTAGGTGGACTGGAGTTAAATATCACTAATAAGGAAGTTTTAGTTAATGGAAGAGAAGCTAAGTTAACTCCTATAGAATTTAAAATTCTAAGTCTTCTTATGAGCAACTTGGGACGTGTATTTTCTATAGAGGAAATATATGAAAGAGTATGGAATGAAATAGCATATAATGTAGATACGGTAACTGTCCATATAAGGAGGATAAGGGAAAAGATAGAAGTAGACCCTAGAAATCCTCAATATTTAAAGGTGGTGTGGGGAGTTGGATACAAAGTTGACAAAAAATAAAATTTATAAAGAAATAAATATATTCTTAGTTATTTTATCAATAATAATTTTTTCAATATCACTTACAAAAACAATAACGGAATATAGAAATACTAAATATATTCATAAAACTAATTTTTATGATGAATATAACATTAGAAGTTATATTGATTCTTTTGATGAAACTTTGAAAACTTATTTATATGCATATGAGGATATGGAAGGTACTATACGACAAGATATATATAAGGCAGAAAAAGAAAGGGATAAAAAAGAAAAAGAAAATCTTTTGAAAGAATCTGAAAATAATATTAGAAGTATGGGAAAAAGTCAAGGATTAACAGAAGATGAAATTAATGAAAATGTTGAAAGAGCAAAAGAAAATATACTTTCTGAAGATAATGATATAGATGCTTATTTCTATAATATAAAAATAAATACATTTGAAACTATAGCTAGAACAAAAAATATTGAATTTTACATTGAAGATAATACTGGAGCAAAAATTACTAATATAAAAGATAATAGCTTTGAATATAAGATAAAGAATAAGGAATTTGAAGATGAAAATTATTATTATATGTATTTTCCAAATTCTAAAAATGATAATGAAAATAATTTGTATTCTAAGGAATTATCCAAAGTCTATCCAGATTTGATTGATTATTATAATAGAGAGACAGTTAAATATTATAGAATACCAAAGAATTTAAATGAAGGGGACAATCTTTATTATGAATGGGATTATAGGAAAGGAGCTTTAAATACATTAAAAAGATATAGTATTATTTCTTTAGCATCAGGAATAATAACCTTGATACTAGCAATTTTAAGTTATAAATATAAAAATAAAAATAAAGATGAAAATGGCTTTATGGAACGTTTATACTTAAAGTTACCATTAGATATTAAGATATTTATTCCTATATTATGTGTTAACACGATTAAAGAACTTATAACAAATGTTATACCTTATTATAGTGGTAATAGTTATTCCAACAAAATAATAGCTTTATCAATAGTAGCAATAATAGTAACTTATTTACTTATAAAGGATATGATTCTTATAATAGGAGGAAAAAGGGCCTTAGGAAATATCTTAACAAAAAAATATATAATAATAGTAATAGATAAATTAAAAAACTGTTATATTGTTAGTACAACAGCATTTAAAGTAAGTGCTATGATTTTTATGACTGCTTTAGCTATATGGTGCACTATATTAATAAATTATTATAGCTATTGGAACTATATAACTGTAATGACAGCCCAAATATATGTAATTGTATATTTAATAATATTAACAGCTTATGTGATTATAGTATTTGGTGAAGCAAATATATTGAATATAAAATCAAGAAAAATAGCAGATGGTAAATATGAAAAAGAATATAAGAAAAATAGAATGATAATTTTCAAAGAAATAGAAAGTAATATGTTAAATATAGAAGAAGGACTTAATGGAGCTTTAGACAAAGCAATTAAAAGTGAAAGAATGAAAAGTGAATTGATTACCAATGTATCACATGATTTAAAAACACCTTTGACATCAATAATAAATTATGTAGATTTATTAAAGGAAGAAAATTTGTCACAAGAGAAAAGAGACAAATATATAGAAGTTTTAGATATAAAATCTAAGAGGCTTAAAATATTAATAGAAGATTTATTTGAGGCTTCAAAAGTAACATCTGGAAGTATGGAATTTGAAAAAGAAGAATTAAATATAGTATCATTACTTAGACAAATATTAGGGGAGTTAGAAGAAAAAATATCGCTAGCAGAGTTAAATGTAATAACTAAATGGTCAGAAACAAAAGCTATATTATTTTTAGATGGTAGAAAAACTTTTAGAGCATTTGAAAACCTAGTAAATAACATTATTAAATATTCAATGAGAAATTCCAGAGTATATATAGAGGTTATAAGCAATGATGAGGAAGTTATAGTAATAATGAAAAATATATCATCATATCAGCTAGATTTCACGGCAGAAGAAATAGTTGAAAGATTTAAAAGGGGTGATAAATCTAGAAGTACAGAAGGGTCTGGACTTGGACTTGCTATAGCAAAAAGTATAGTAGAACTTCAGGGTGGAAGCTTTGAAATAGATATTGATGGAGATTTATTTAAAGTAACTATAAAATTTAAAAAATAAGTATTTATTTAAAAGAGGTTTTTCATAAT
>NZ_LBMX01000033.1:0-26527 GCF_001010885.1 Clostridium sp. C8
TTAATTTTTAATTATAGTTTACATCTAGTACTTGTTACCTGATACCTGTTACCTAAAAAAATAAAACAACTGTGCGCTGTGCCTTGTGAACTGCAAACTAAAAATTTTGCTTCGCAAAATAAAACAACTGTGCACTGTGCCTTGTGAACTGTGAACTTAAAAGATTGCTTCGCAAAATTTAACAATTGTGGTATTATATTTATGAATAAATTTACTTATGCATTATTAAGGAGAGAAAATGAAAGATAATAATTTTATTGATGTATTAGGATATAAAGTATATAGAAATAAGTTATCTAGTGCATTAAAATATATTGATAGTTTTGAAAAGGTTCATATAGTGTCTGGAAATCCAGAAGTACTATATACAGGTCTTTATAATGATGAGTTATTAAATAATTTTAAGTCTGATAAAGCATTTATAATACCAGATGGAGTTGGTCTTCAAATTGCAGCTAAGTATTTAAAAACTCCTGTTGAAGAAAAAATAGCAGGTATAGATTTAATGAAGGAAATAATAAAAAAATGTTCAAAAGAAAATAAGAAGATTTATTTGCTTGGAACAAATGATGAAAGTCTTAATGCTTGCGTTGCAAATTTGATGGTTAAATATCCTAAGATAAATATTGTAGGCTATAGAAATGGATTTTTTGATATAAATGAAGCAGATGAAATAATAAAAGATATAAAAGAAAAAAAACCATATGCAATTTTCGTAGCCATGGGGTGCCCAAGACAAGAACAATTTATAGTAAGATATATGGAAGAATTACCATGTAAAATATTCATGGGTGTTGGTGGGAGCTTTGATGTAATTGCAGAAAAAGTTAATAGAGCTCCTAAATGGATGATAAAAATTGGGCTGGAGTGGTTATATAGAGTTTCAAGGGAACCTTGGAGAATAAAGAGGCTTGGTAGTATTCCTAAATTTTTACTACTTGTTGCTAAAAACAAAAAGGTGATATATGAGTAAAAATACGATTTTCAAAGCAACTTTCATAGTAATGCTTATGACTATATTAAGCAGAGTAATAGGTTTTGGTAGAGATATGTTAGCCGCATATCATTTTGGAGTAGAAGGATCTTATGATATATATGTTGCCTCAGTTGCAATTCCTGAATCAGTATTTATGATAGTTGGGCTTGCAATATCAACAACATTTATACCAATACTTAGTGAAATTAGACATAATGAAAATAAAGATGAGATGTTTAAGTTTTCAAATAACGTTGTGACTATCTTAAGTATATTATCAATAGTTGTAATTGTATTAGGGTTAATATTTACAAAGGAGATTGTTAATATATTTGTACCTAAGTTTACTAAAGAGCAAATTGAACTAACTATATTTTTAACTAGAATAACTTTAATAAATATAATTCTATTATGTGTTAATGCCTGCTTTGCCTCTATATTGCAGGTATGCGAAGACTTTATTGTTCCATCATTATTAGGACTATTTTTTAATATTCCAATAATAGTATATCTAGTTTTTTTTGCTGAAGTGAGCATTATAGGCTTAACAATTGCTAACGTTCTAGGAAATTTACTTAGGGTATTAGTCCAAATTCCTTCATTATATAAGCAAGGTTATAGATTTAAATTATATATAGATTTAAGAGATGAAAAACTTAGAAGTATGATAATTTTGATACTTCCTGTTATAGTTGGAGCTGGAGCCAATTCAATAAATATGCTTGTAGATAAAAGTTTAGCATCAGGATTAAATACTGGTGCAATGGCATCTTTAGAGTATTCACAAAGGATAGTTACATTTGCTAATACAGCAATAACAACATCAATAGTCTCAGTAATTTATCCTTTAATGGCAAATAGGCTAAATGCTGGTGATAAGCAAGGATTTATAAAATACTTAACTAAATCAATAATAATAATTTGCTTATTTTTAATTCCAATAACTTTTGGAATGTTATTTTTAAGTAAAGAAATAGTTACAGTATTTTATGAAAGAGGGAAGTTTGATTCAAGTGCTGTTGTTCTAACTTCCATGGCTTTATTTGGATATTCTTTGCAGCTACCTTTTGCAGGAATAAGAGATATTTTAAATTCATCACTATTTTCAATGAAGAAAACAAAGGTTACTACAATTAATGGAATAATTGGTGTTGTAATAAATATAGCTTTAAGCATTATTTTATCTAAATATATGGGGGTTCTAGGTATAGCTATAGCAACATCTGTATCATCATTAGTGATAGCTTTATTACTCCTAAATTCAACTAAAGAAGTAGTTGGAAGTTTTAATATAAGTGAAGTTATTATAAAAATTAGTAAAATCATATTAAGTTCAACATTAATGATTTTAATTCTCTATTTTATAAATAGTTTGTTAAGTATAGAAAATTCTTTTATTATTATTTTAACTGATGGAAGCCTTGGAGCTGTAATATTTATGATTATGTGTAAGATTCTAAAAATAGAAGAATTTAATGAAGCTTTAAATATGATAAAGATGAAATTTAAGAAGGAGGGTTAAATTAAGAAAATGAAAATATTATTTATTGCATGTTATTCACCTTTGATTAATAATTCAGCATCAATTGAAACTCTTCAATATTTAAATAATTTAGCAAGGATTGAAGATAATAATATTCATTTATTAACAGTGAACTTTCCTTCAAATTCAATTTATTATGATGAATATATATTTAATATGTTAGATAAGAAAATTAATTTACATATAATATCAGGTGGAAAGTTATTTGAAGCAATTATGCCAAAAAAATATAAAGAAATGTCAGAGACTAATACTACTATAGGAAAAGTCAAAATTAAGAGTGCTTTAAGAACAGTAAAAAAAATATTAGCAGTACCAGACATGTATTTATATTGGGCATTTAAAGCTAGTGAATATGGAATTAAACTTATGGAAAAAGAAGCATTTGATGTTATGTTTTCTATGCATGAGCCACCATCAAGTCATATATGTGCATATAAGATTAAAAAGAAATTTCCAAACCTTAAATGGATAACATACTGGAGTGATCCTTGGCTTAAGGATTCTACACGAGAAGACTCAAACTTTATAAGAAGAAACTTTGAGAAAAGATATGAAAAAAATGTAATTAATTTAGCAGATAAATATATATTTGTAACAAAAGCTAATAGAGATGATTATATTGAAACTTACAATATAAAAAAGGAAGATACTTATACTATTACAAGAGGTTATGATGAAAAAACATATTTTGATATAAAGGAAAAAGAAAATCCCAAATTAATAGATAAGAAAAAGATAAATATAGTTTATACTGGAGAGATTTTTTCGAAGCTTAGAGATGTAAGACCTTTTATTGAAGCGGTAAATAAACTTAATTTAGATGATAATAATCTATATGAAAATTTAAATATACTTTTTTTTGGGAATATAGATGATGAAGATGTTAAATATGACTTATCTAAAATAAGTAATGTAAAAGTATCAAATAGAATACCATATAGAGAAGCTTTGGGATATATGATTAATGCAGACATATTATTACTTTTTGGTAACAAGAATTC
This sequence comes from Clostridium sp. C8, assembly GCF_001010885.1. Lineage (NCBI taxonomy): Bacteria > Bacillati > Bacillota > Clostridia > Eubacteriales > Clostridiaceae > Clostridium > Clostridium sp. C8. The sequence continues at coordinate 3,524 of NZ_LBMX01000033.1, forward strand.
AAAACAAATACCAGCAAAAATATATGATTATTTTGGATGTAATGGATATGTATTAGTTGTTTTAGGTGATGAAAAAGATCCTATAATAGATGTAGTGAAAAACTTAGATAAATGTAATATAGCCTTAAATAATTCCAAAGATATTTCAAAAAAAATTGTAGAGTTATCGGAAAAAATATTAAGTGGAAACAACTCAAATCCAATTAAGGAGTATGAGTGGGAAAATATATCGAAAAAATTAAATTCTATTTTAAAGGGGGAGTAGCTATGCATATTATGTTTATACCATCATGGTATCATAATAAAAGAAATCCGGTTCATGGAAGTTTTTTTAAAGAGCAGGCACTAGCCCTTCAAGAATGTGGAATCAAAATTACTATTGCTTATAATGAAATTTGGCCATTGACATTAGCTTTTAAGATAAAAGAAAAAAATGGCTTAAATTATGAGATTGAGGAAGGATTAAAAACATATAGATATAAAAACTTTAATTACCTTCCTAAGAATCCTATGATGTTTAAAGTATTTAATAGAAGATTAGAAAAGTTATATAAAGAAATAATAAAAAGAGAAGGCAAAGTAGATATAATACATTGCCAATCTTCATTTTGGGCGGGGATAAGTGCTAATTATATTTCTAAAAAGTATAATATCCCACTAATAATAACAGAACATTCTTCTTTGAAAAAAGCTGTGTACATTAAGGATAGTTATAAGCCTTTAATAAAAAAGTCTTATTCTGAAGCAGATATACTTATAGCTGTAGGAAGTGGATTAAAAAAAGAAATGTCAGAGTTTTGTGGAAGAAAAGATATAAATATTATACATAATTTAATACCTATGGAAAACTTCTATATAAGTAATACTAAAAACGAAAAATTCACTTTTTTTTCTTTAGCATTTTTAGAAGGTGAAAAGGGAATAGATACACTTATAAGATCATACGCTAAATATTTTAAAGGAACAAATTCTAAGTTGTTAGTAGGTGGAGATGGAAGTCAAAAAGATTTTTTAATTAAGTTATGTGAAGAGTTAAAAATAGAAAATCAAGTAGACTTTCTAGGAGCTTTGTCTAGAAAAGAAGTTTCACATTATATGAGCATATGTGATTCCTTTGTTTTAGCATCAAGATATGAAACATTTGGAGTTGTTTATATTGAAGCTTTAGCATCAGGAAAACCTATTATAGGAACTTATAATGGTGGTGCAGAAGATATTATAAATCCTAAAAATGGATTAATAGTTAAGGTTGATGATGTTGATGAATTAGGAAATGCAATGAAATATATAATGGCAAATATAAACTCTTATAATCCAGAAGATATAAGAAATGAATGTATATCAAGATTTTCTAAAGACAAAATAACAAGAGAAATACTAAAAGTTTATGATTTAATATTAAGTAAGAGAGGTTAATTATGTTATTTAAAGAGTATAGTATAGATAAATTTATAGAAGAATTATCTTCAGATGCACCTTCACCAGGAGGCGGAAGTGTTGCAGCATTAGTAGCTGCTTTAGCTAGTGCATTAAATTGTATGGTTTATTCACTAACAGTAGATAAAAAGGCATTTGAAAAATTGAATAATTCAGAGAAAAATAAGATGCTTCAATTACAAAAAGAAGCTAAGGAATTTACTGATAAATTTCAAAATTATATGGAACAAGATAGAAAAGACTTTTTGAACTTAATGGATAGCTATAAATTACCTAAGGATAGTGAAGAGGAGATTGCATTAAGAAAAGAAAAAATTAAAGAAAATACAATAAAAGCAATGAAAACACCTTTATTATTAGCGGAAGAATGTATTAAGTTTTATGATAATATTGAATTTGCAGTTAGATATGGTAATAAAAATTTAATTTCTGATGCTGGAGTTGCAACTATCTTATTACACTCAGCAATAGAAAGTTCTATAATTAATGTGAAAGTTAATTTAAACTTCTTAAGAGAAGAAGAAATTTGTAATGAAATAGAAAATAAATGTAAAACTATACTTAATAACTCTTATGTTAAAAAGTATAATATTATAAATGTAGTCGAAGATATAATATACCCTAAAAAAGTATAGTCTCAAAAGAGACTATACTTTTTTAGGGTAATTCATTTAAAGATTTAAATTCATATCCTTGAGATTTAAGTTCCTGAATTACAGTTTTTAATATTTTAGTGTTTGTATCAGAAACAGCGTGTAATAATATTATAGAACCTGGATGAGCTCCATTTACTATTTTCTTTATTGCAGCAGATTCTTCAGGTTGCTTATTAACAAGCCAATCTTTATAAGCAAAACTCCAAAATATTGTTTTGTATCCTAAATCTTGAGGTTTCTTTAAGGAATTTTTAGAATACTTACCCATTGGAGGTCTAAAAAATTTAGGCATATCTTGTGAAGTTAAAGCTTTAAATTCATCTTCTACTTCAGTAAATTCTCTAGTAAACTTCTCATTATCTAAAATACTGGCCATGGATGGATGATGTGATGTGTGATTACAAACTAGATGTCCTTCATCTACCATTCTTTTAACTATATCAGGTTGCTCTTTTATATAAGGTTTAACTACAAAAAATGCAGCAGGAACTTGTTCATCTTTTAAAATGTCTAAAATCTTTGGAGTATTACCATTCTCATAACCTTCATCAAAAGTTAGGTATAATATTTTAGAGTTTGTATCACCTACATAGTAAGCGCCAAAGTCACTAAAAAAGCCAACAGACTCTTTAGGTGGTTCTGGAGTTTTCCCTTTTTCTCTATTTACAAAATACCAATTAAGTTCTAAATCATCAGAAGCTAGAGCATTTATAGGGATAAAAGAAAAAGTACAAATAATAATTAAAGATAATATTAAAGTAGTAAATATATTTACTTTTTTCATTATTTCACCACCTTTTATTAAATATATTTAAGTATTAAGTTGATAATAAAAACTGTTTTATCTTAACTATAACTTATAACTTTATTTTTATCTAAAATGATTCTTTTACACATAGAAATACAATGTATAAATGCTATTAATTGGCGATTATGATATTTTGTGAAGCAAAATAGTGAAAAGTGCTTCACAATTTATAAAGTATTATCAATTCTTATATTTTTAGATTAAATACCAAATCCTTATTATAGCTTATATATGTTGAAATAATTAATATTGTAGAGTATAATTTTAAAGATATGATTTAAGAGAAGAAAGGAATGTACATAGATGAATTTAGGAATAGTTGGTTTACCAAACGTAGGTAAAAGTACTTTATTTAATGCAATTACAAAAGCTGGAGCGGAGTCAGCAAACTATCCTTTTTGTACTATAGAGCCAAACGTTGGAGTAGTTAGTGTACCAGATAAAAGATTAGATGTTTTAGAAAAAATGTATAATACTAAGAAGAAAGTTTATACTGCAGTTGAGTTTTATGATATAGCAGGACTAGTAAAAGGTGCTTCTAAAGGTGAAGGATTAGGAAATAAGTTTTTATCTCATATAAGAGAAGTTTCTGCAATTGTTCATGTTGTAAGATGTTTTGATGATGGAAATGTTGTTCATGTTGAAGGTTCAGTTGATCCAATAAGAGATATAGAAACTATAAACTTAGAACTTATATTTGCTGATTTAGAAGTGCTAGAAAGAAGAATGGAAAGATCAATTAAGCAAGTTAGATCCGGAGATAAGAAAGCTAAGGAAGAATATGCTTTAATGGAAAAAGTTAAAGTTCATTTAGAGCAAAACCTACCTATAAGAACCTTAGAAGTTACTGAAGAAGAAGAAGAATTAATAAAGGGATTATTTTTGATAACTTCCAAGCCAGTACTTTATGCATGTAACATATCAGAAGATGATATGATGGAAGGAAACACAAATAATGAATATGTACAAAAAGTAAAAGCACATGCTGAAAGTGAAAATTCAGAAGTTGTTGTTGTTTGTGCAAAGCTTGAAGAAGAGCTATCAGGTTTAGAAGATGATGAAAAGCAAGAAATGTTAAATGAATATGGCTTAACAGAATCAGGGCTAGATCAACTTATTCGTGGAAGTTATAAATTATTAGGGCTTATAAGTTATTTAACAACAGGAGTTCAAGAAGTAAGAGCTTGGACTATTAAGGAAGGAACAAAAGCCCCTCAAGCAGCGGGTAAAATACATTCAGACATAGAAAGAGGATTTATTAGAGCTGAAATAGTTTCTTATGATGCTTTAGTAGAATGTGGTTCAGAAGCAGCGGCTAAGGAAAAAGGGCTTTATAGATTAGAAGGAAAAGAATATGTTATGAAAGACGGAGATGTAGTGAACTTTAGATTTAATGTTTAATTACATTAAAAAAAGACTGATATTAATCAGTCTTTTTTTATTTTCAAAATATTCTAGTAAAATTTCATATGATTTTATTAATTATGTAAAATAAATTATTAAAAAGTTAAATAATTCTTGAAGAAATCATTAAAATTCTATAGAATAGTAGTATAGAGTGGTTAAAAGTGGTTAAAAGTGGAGTGAATTTATAAGAAAGTAGGTATGAAGATGTTTATAGGAGAATATCAACATGCAATAGATGCTAAAAACAGAATGATAGTTCCTGTAAAGCTAAGAGAAGGCTTAGGTAATAACTTTGTAATTACTAAAGGCTTAGATGGCTGTCTTTATGCTTATCCAATGGATGAATGGAAAACCCTTGAAAATAAATTGAAATCTTTACCACTTACTAATAAAGATGCAAGAGCATTTGTTAGATTCTTTTTTTCGGGAGCTTGTGAAGTTGAAGTAGACAAACAAGGAAGAGGTTTAATTCCACAAAATTTAAAAGAATATGCATGTATAGAAAAGGAAATAGTAAGTATAGGAGTACTAACTAGAGTTGAAATTTGGAGTAAAGAAAAGTGGCAAGAATATAATGAGTCAGATATGGATTTTGATTCTATTGCTGAAAAAATGAGTGATTTAGGAATATAAGGAGTAGTATTATGGAATTTAAACATATATCTGTGCTTTTAAATGAATGCATAGAAGGATTAAATATTAAAGAAAATGGAATATATGTCGATGGGACACTAGGTGGTGGAGGACATTCCCTAGAGATATTAAAAAAGCTTTCAAAAGAAGGAACTTTGATTGGTATAGATCAAGATAAAGATGCTCTTAAAGCAGCCAGTGAAAGGTTACAAAATTTTGAAAATGTAAAGTTCGTTCATAGTAATTTTTATAATATAGATTCTATTTTAAATTCTTTAGATATTGAAAAAATAGATGGAATGCTTATGGATTTAGGTGTGTCATCTTATCAATTAGATGAAGGTGATAGAGGATTTAGTTATATGCAAGAGGCACCTTTAGATATGAGAATGAATAGAGAAAATTTATTATCTGCATATGAGGTTGTAAACGAATATGAAGAAACTGAAATTTACAGAATAATAAGAGACTATGGTGAAGAAAAATTTGCAAAAAGAATTGCTAGGTTCATAGTAGAAAACAGACAAAACAAACCTATAGAAACTACTGTGGAATTAGTTGAAATAATTAAGGCGGCTATACCAGCTAAAGCAAGAAGAGAAGGGCCTCATCCTGCAAAAAGAACATTTCAAGCGATTAGAATAGAAGTTAATAGTGAACTATCTATATTAAATAAAGCAATAGAAGATGGAGTAAATAGATTAAATAAAGGTGGAAGGATGGCAATAATAACTTTCCATTCTTTGGAGGATAGAATAGTTAAACTTAAATTTAAAGAATTAGCAACATCATGTACATGTCCAAAAGATTTTCCGATTTGTGTATGCGGTGGAGTGGCTAAAGTTAAATTAATAAGTAGAAAAGCTATAGATCCTAGTAAAGAAGAAGTAGAAGAAAATCCAAGAAGTAGAAGTGCTAAATTGAGGATTATAGAGAAAATTTAAAAAAAGTTAAGTAAAATGTATGGGGGATGTAATAAAATGGTCGATAGAGAATATGATTATATAAGAGGTAATACAGCATTAAATCCAAAAAGAAAATATAATGATATAGACAGAAGAATAGAAAAAGAAAATCAAGAAAAAAAACAAAGAGAATTACAAAGAAAAGAAAGAGATGCAAAAAAGGCTATTGTTAAAAACATCCTTCAAGTATCTTGTGTTGTATTAATTTTAGGAGTTAGTACTATAGCAAGAGATGGTAAAGTTTATAAAATGCAGAATGATCTTTTAAAAGTGAAAAGTGAAATAAAGACTGTTACTGCTGAAGGAGAAGCATTAAGAGTAAAGTTATTAAAAGACAATGGAAGGTTTGTAGATATAAAGAATATTGCTAATAATGTTGGAATGAAAATGCCACAAAAGGATGATTCAGTGGAAATAGATTTAAGTAAAAACTTTTTTGCAAACTTAAATGAATAAACATAAGTAATAAAATAGTACACGTGCCAAGATAAAGAGTGTTAAGTTACACTCAACATGTTTTTAATTAATTACATGGAGGCATTGATGTGAATAGAAAGAATTATAGAGATAAAGCGCTAATGAAAAAAAGAATGTCATTAGCGCTTACCGCATTAACATGTTTATTTGCTCTTTTGATATTTAGATTATCTTACATAATGATAGTTAAAAGAGGTGAATATTCAGAAAGAGCTGAAGAACAGTGGACAAGTGAAGTTAAAATTGATGCAAGAAGAGGTAGAATACTAGATAGAAATGGAGTAGAACTAGCTGTATCTGCAAATGTTTATAGAGTAGACTTTGACTTGAATTCAATACGGTCACATTTAAGGAAGGAAAATTTAACTAATGATTCTATAGCGCCTAAAATAGCAGAAGCCTTAGAAATTGATGTTGAAAAAGTATTAAAAAAACTTAATACAAAGCTTCCAAGCGGTGCTGATGCTGGTGGTGCCAACTTAATTAGAAGAATAGAAAAAGAACCGGCTGATAAAGTGAAGGAATTAAACATACCTGGAGTAATAGTATCTCCAGATACCAAAAGGTATTATCCAAATGGAAACTTCTTAGCACATGTATTAGGAAGTACTAACATTGATGGACAAGGATTAACAGGAGTAGAATTACAATATAATTCTTATTTATCAGGAACACCGGGATTGCGTATATCAGAAATAGATAAGTATAATGATGAGCTTCCATACACTATTTCAAAATTTACTCCTCCAGTAGATGGGAAAGATGTTGTTTTAACTATAGATGCTAATTTGCAAGCTTTTGCGGAAAAGGTAGCGGAAAAAGGATATAAGGATAACCAAGCAAAGCAAGTTTCTATAATAATAATGAATCCGACTAATGGTGAAATTTTAGCAATGGTGAATAAACCTGATTTTAATCCTAATAATCCATATGAAGGTGTAGAAAATTATGAAGGATCAAATACTGCAGAAAAAGTTCAAAAAATGTGGAGAAATCATTTGATTAATGATACATTTGAACCAGGATCAATTTTTAAAGTTGTAACAATGATAGGAAATTTAGAAGAAGGGCTTGTTAAAGAGTCTGATACCTTTACTTGTAATGGAAGTTTAAAAGTTGGACCACATACAATAAAATGTTGGAAAACATCAGGACATGGAACTCAAATATTACCAGAGATACTTCAAAACTCATGTAATGTTGGGTTTATGGAAATTGGTAAAAGAATAGGAAAAGAAAAACTAAATGAATATATTAAGAAATTAGGGTTTGGTAAGGTGAGTGGAGTTGACCTGCCAGGAGAAGCAAAAGGAATAACAAAGAAAACTGAAGATATTACTGAAGCGGACCTTGCTACAATTTCATTTGGTCAAACTAATACAGTAAATGCAATTCAATATATGACTGCTTTTAATAGTATAGTAAATGGCGGGAAATTAATTCAACCTCATATAATGAAACAAATTACATCTAAAGATGATGAAGGCAATATAGTTGTAGATAAAAATTTTGAACCAACAATAACAGAAGTTTTAAGTGAAGAAAAAACAGCTATACTTAGAGATTATTTAGAAAGAACTGTTTCTTATGGGGGCTCAAGCAAAGCATATGTTGAAGGATATCATACTGCAGCTAAAACGGGAACCGCCCAAAAAGTTAATCCAAATGGTGGTGGATATGAGTCAGGGAAATACATTTCTTCTTTAGCGGGTTTTGCACCAGCTGATGATCCTAAAGTTTCAATATTTATTTCTATAGATGAACCTGGAACAGGTACTTATTATGCAGGACAAATAGTCGCCCCTCTTGCCAATATATTATTCACTGATATATTCAACTACATGAGTTCAGAAATATCAAAAGATGATATAGATAGTATAGTTAAAGATGTAGTTATTCCAGAAATAAGAGGTCTTGAAGTTAGTGAAGCTAAAAAAATATTAAAAGAATATAATTTAGAGTATAATATTGATGGAAATGGGTCTATAATAACAGATGTGAAACCTTATCCAGGCTATACTGTTAAAGAAAATTCTAAGATTAATATAGACACAGGAGACTCAGAGTCTTATAATAAAAATGTTATTATGCCTGATTTAAGGGGATACTCTTTAGATTCAGCAACTAAACTTTTAGAGGATCTAGGTGTAAGCTATACCTCAGAAGGTAAAGGAGCTATAATAAAACAAAGTATTCCAAAAGGGGAAATGATTAAAAAAGGAACTAATGTAAAACTTATATTAAGCGATGAATACGGAGATTAATTTAGAATATCCCTTTACATTAGCATGTGGGAAACTCACATGCTAAAATTTTATACAAAAGAGATAGGGAGTTCTTTTTAGAATAATAAGGAGATGGTGAAATGAAGTTATTAGATTTATTAAATGGAGTAAGTTATCAATTATTAAGTGGAGAATTAGAAAAGGAAATAAATAACATTCAATATGATAGTAGAAAAATAGAAGTAGATGACTTATTTGTATGTCTTACAGGCTTTGAAGTTGATGGACATAATTATGCTAATAAGGCAATAGAAGCAGGAGCAAAAGTAATAATTTGTGAAAAAAATATAGATATTAAAGAAAATGATGTAACAGTATTACTTGTTAAAGAAGGAAGAAAAGCTCTTGCTTTAATGGCGGCTAACTATTATGGACATCCAACTAGGAAATTAAAATTAATAGGTGTTACAGGAACAAATGGAAAAACTACTACGGTATATCTTTTAAAATCTATGCTAGAAAAGGCAGGTAAAAAAGTTGGTTTAGTTGGAACTATAGCTAATTATATAGGTGATACCAAAATTAAGTCTGAAAGAACCACTCCTGAATCATTAGAGCTTCAGAAATTATTTAAGGACATGGTAGAGGCAGATTGTGAATATTGCGTTATGGAGGTTTCATCACATTCACTATATTTAGATAGAGTATACGGATGTGAGTTCGAAATAGGAATATTTACAAATTTAACAAGAGACCATCTAGATTTTCATAAATCTTTTGATAATTATTATGATGCAAAATTTAAATTATTTCAAAGAAGTAAGTCTTGTGTAATAAATGTTGACGATGATTTCGGTTATAGAGTATTAAGAGATGTTGAAAAATTAGATAATAAAGAAATAAAGACGTATTCAATAAAAAATGAGAGTGATTTTAAAGCTTCAGATCTTATGTTAAAAGAAGGAGACATACATTTTAAGATAAATGGAGAAGAATTTAACTCTGTGCTGCCAGGAGAATACAATGTGTATAATGCGCTAGGTGCTGTGGGGGCAATGAGCATTTTAGGTATAGATAAAGAATTAATGAGAAAAGGCTTATTAGATGTTGTTGTACCTGGTAGATGTGAAAGAATAGGATACAAATATGATATACCATATGATATAATAATAGATTTTGCCCATACTCCTGATGGATTAAAAAATATTTTAGAAACATTAAAAGGATTTACTAAAAATAGATTAATAGCTGTTTATGGATGTGGCGGAGATAGAGATAAAGTTAAAAGAGCTGAGCTTGGAAGAATTGGGACTGAACTTGCTGATTTAGCAATAATAACATCAGATAATCCAAGAGAAGAAGATCCAATGGTAATTATAAAAGAAATAGTTGCAGGTATTAAAAAATCAAATTATTTAGCAATTGAAAATAGAGTTGAGGCAATTAAGCTTGCTTTAGGCATGGCAGAAGAAGGAGATGTGATTGTTTTAGCTGGAAAAGGACATGAAAATTATCAGATTGTTAATGAAGGTGTAATTCATTTTGATGAAAGAGAAATAGTAGATGATATTTTAGAAAATAAGAAGAAATAATTAGAGGTGGATAAATTGGAATTATCTTTAAAAGAGCTTTTAGAAGCTGTAAATGGCGAAGTAATATTTATGGGCAAAACTGAATTTAATAGTATTTGCATTGATACAAGAAAAATAGAAAAAGATAATGTATATTTAGCTATAAAGGGTGAAAATTTTAATGGAAATAAATTTGTTTTAGAAGCTTTTAAAAAAGGAGCCTCTGTAGCAATAATTGATGAAGTACTATTTGATTTAAATAATAGAGATAATTTAGAAACGGTAATAAAAGTTCAAGATACAGAAAAAGCTTTATTACAGCTTGCTCATTACTATAGGAAAAAGTTAGGTTTAAAAATAGTAGGTGTTACTGGGTCATGTGGAAAAACTTCTACAAAAGATTTAATTGCAGCATTTTTAAGTGAGAAATATAAGGTTTTTAAAACTAAAGGAAACTTTAATAATCAAATAGGATTACCTCTTATGATTTTAGAACTTGATAGTTCAATAGATGTTGCAGTTTTAGAAATGGGAATGAGTAACCTAGGAGAGATAGATGTTCTTGCAAATTGTGCAAGACCTGATATAGCTGTTATTACTAACATAGGGTTATCTCATATAGAAAACTTAAAAACTCAAGAAAATATATTGAAGGCTAAAAGTGAGATATTCAATTATTTTGGTGAAGAAAACTCTCTTATAATAAATGGAGAAGATGAAAACTTGTTAAAAATACAAGATAAGTGTTTTGAAATCCTAAAAATTGGATATAATCATGAATATGATGTTTATGCATTTAATATTATACTAGAGGAGGACAAAACAACATTTACTGTTAAAGATAAAGAAGAAGAAATTATATTTACAATACCGATGGCTGGCAAACATAATGTATTAAATTCAATGCTTGCAATAGAAGTAGCTAAAAAATTAAATGTAACTTTTAATGAAATGAAAAGAGGGATAAAAAATTTAGAAGCTACATCAATGAGACTGCAAGTTATTAAAAAAAATAAGATAACAATTATAAATGATTGTTATAATGCTAGTCCAGACTCAATGAAATCTTCAATGGATGTACTTAGTACTTATAAAATAGGAAGGAAAATAGCTATACTTGGGACTATGAATGAACTAGGTGAAGAAGCTGCAAATTCTCATAAGGAAGTAGGAAAATATGCTTTGAATAAAGTAGATTTATTAATAGCAATAGGAAAATATAATGATTGTTTTAAAGAAGGATTTGCAGGAGAAAACTTAATTACTTTTACTACAAAAGAAGAGTGTATAAATAATTTAAGCACTATAATTAAAGAAAATGATGTAGTTTTAGTAAAGGCTTCAAGAGGTATGAAGTTTGAAGATATAGTTAGTTCATTGGAAGAAGTCTCAATATAACGAAGGAGGTGAACTGTCCTTTTTAGAGGGCAGGAACAATGGGGGATAAATTAATAGACATATTTACATCAAATTTAACTTTGGGATTAGTATTAGCTTTTATAATATCGTTAGTACTAGGACCTATAACAATACCAATGCTTAGAAGATTAAAGTTTGGTCAAAATATAAGAAAAGAAGGGCCTCAAAGCCATCTGAAAAAAGCTGGAACTCCAACTATAGGGGGAGTTATATTTATAATCTCAACAGCTATAGTAATGGTGGTAATGAGATTTAATCCAACAGATGAAGCTATGATTGCACTTTATTCATTACTTGCTTTTGGATTTATAGGATTTTTAGATGATATTCTAAAGATTGTGAAAAAGGAAAATGAAGGATTAAAGGCATGGCAAAAGATGTTATTATTAGTTATATTTTCAACTGCTATTGCAGTATATGGATATGTTAACTTAGGAACAAGTTTAAGAATACCATTTATAGATACAAAAATTCCACTTGGTATACTTTATATTCCTTTTGTAATAGTTTATTATGCAGGTGCAACTAACGCAGTTAATTTAACAGATGGGTTAGATGGCTTAGCATCTACTGTAAGTGTTTTAGTATTAACATTTTTTGCAGTTGTAGCATTTATAATGAAACATGAATCATTAGCAGTATTTTCAATTGTATTAGCAGGTGGGTTATTAGGATTCTTAAAATTCAATGCATATCCTGCCAAAGTATTTATGGGTGATACAGGATCACTAGCAATTGGAGGTGCTGTAGCTACTATTGCATTAGTCTTAGAGCTGCCATTAGTATTATTTATTGTTGGTGGAATATATGTTTTTGAAACAATATCAGTAATACTACAAGTTTCCTCTTACAAATTAAGGGGAAAAAGATTGTTTAAGATGGCACCAATTCATCATCATTTTGAGCAAGAAGGATGGAGTGAAACAAAAATTGTTACAGTTTTTGCTATAGTGACTGTGATATTAAGCTTTATAGGATTTATAGCCCTTTAATTACTGAATTGGAGGAGTTTTTATGAGAGAAAAAAAAGCCCACGGAAAAGTGGGTGAAATTGACTATGGTATATTCTATTCCGTTATATTTTTATTAGCAATAGGGGTAATTATGATATATTCAGCAAGTTCATACTATGCGATGTTCAAAGAAGGCGATAGTATGGTGTACTTAAAAAAACAATTAATTTGGGCAATTACTGGATTGATAGCTATGGGTTTTATGGTTAGTTTTGATTATCATAAGCTAAAAAGAATTACTCCACATCTTTTAATAATAACAGTACCATTGTTAATAGCAGTATTTTTCTTTCCAGCAGTAAATGGTGCGAAAAGATGGATTCAACTTGGACCATTATCATTTCAACCATCAGAGCTTACGAAATATGTTATAGTCTTATTTTTAGCTATGAGCTTAGATTTAAAAGGAGATGGAGTTAAAAAGTTTTGGTCTGGTATAGTACCATATCTTGGAGTATCAGGATTCTTTGCAGCAATGATATTGGCTGAAAAAAACTTAAGTATAGCTGCAATAATTATGATTGTTACTTTTATAATGCTTTTTGTGGCAGGTGGAAGAATTCAAGATTTATTTGGAAAAGTTGCTCCAGTATTGTTAGTTGCAGTTATGTTATTTATCTTTGGAGAAGATTATAGAAGAGCAAGAATGCTTAATTTCTTAAATCCATGGAAAGATCCAGCAGGAGATGGATATCAATTAATTCAATCTTTTTACGCGCTAGGTGCTGGAGGAGTGACAGGATTAGGTCTTGGACAATCAAGACAAAAAACTTTGTATATGCCAGAACCTCATAATGATTTTATATTTTCTATTATAGGTGAAGAACTTGGATTAATTGGCTGTTTATTTATAATTGTATTATTTATATTTTTTGTATGGAGAGGTATAAAGGTTGCAATGAAAGCTAAGGATACTTATGGAACATTATTAGCTATAGGAATAACATCAATAATTGCAGTTCAAGCAATTATTAATATTGCAGTTGTAACAGGTTCTATGCCTGTAACAGGAGTTCCAATGCCGTTTATAAGTTACGGAGGTACATCTCTTGTGATTAATATGATGGCAATAGGGATACTTTTAAACATATCAAGACAAGTTCAAGGAAAAGAGATATAAATTGTTATTGTGAAGAGTGAGTTTTAATGTTAATTCTCACTCTTTTTTATGTGAGAAAAGTATTAAATTATTATAAAATTATTAAATTATTATAAAAAGTTTAAATTTAGTAAAAATAATAATGAAAAAATACCCAGAAAGTGATATTATTATAGTAAGTGATTATATTATGTAAAAGTAGGGGAATTATGAATAATACAAATCAATTTATAAGAAAAAAAAAGAAGAAGAAAGTAATAAAAAGACTAATTTTAGCTTTGTTTGTTTTTACAATAGGAATTATAATATTTATATATAAATCACCTTTATTCAATTTGAAAAAAATTAATTTAACAGGCTTAGTGACTTTAACAAATGAAAGTTTACAAGAAAAACTAAAATATAATATAGGGCAAAATATATTCACTATAGATTATAATGAGATTGAAAAAGAACTAAAAGAAAATCCTTATGTAAAAGAAATAAAAATAACTAAAAAAGGTATAAATAGTTTGAATATAAATATAAAGGAAAATAAAATAGCTTATTATTTTGAAAGTGAAGGAAATTTAAAGGCAATTAATAATGAAGGAATAATTGTGGAAGAGTTAGATAGTTTAGAAGGCAGAAATTTAATTATGCTTACAGGAGCTGATTTAACGGAAAAGACTGTAGGAGATAAGGTAACTGATAATCCTAATTTGAAAAATGTATTAGAGAAGTTTTATCAAATAATAGAGTTAATGCCACAAGAATATGTTTTTTCTAAAATAGATATTAAAGATATAAATAATATAGTATGTTATATAGGAAATGTAGAAATAATAATTGGAGATATTACTAACTTAGCAGATAAAATGAATTTGGCTCTTAATGCAATTGAACAAGGAGTTATTTCAAAGGGGTATATTGATATGAGTTTTAATGGCCCACCAGTTATAAAGCAAATTGATTAGTAAAGGGGGAAGCTATATGAAGAAGATTACATCACAAATATTTGTTGCAGTTGTTTGTGCATTTTTAGGATTTTTGCTTGCGCATCAATTTAAATTACTTAATGAAAAAAATAAAGAAAATAAAATAGTTCAAAATTTAGATATAATTGCAGAAATAGAAGCATTAAAAAAAGAAAAAGAAGAGTTCTTAGAGTCTAATAATGTATTATCCGAAAAACTGAAGCAACTAGAAGAAACCGTTGCAAAAGATGGTGCTGTTGAAGGAGAAATAAAAAAGCAGCTTGATAATACTAGAATGAATTTAGGGTTAGTGGATGTTAAGGGGCCAGGAGTAGTTATAACTATAACTCCTAAAACTAATATTTTTGGCTCTAATAATTCAACTACAACTAGAATTATTAGTGAAGAAGAAATAGCTTATATAGTTAACTCTTTAAAATTTGCAAAAGCAGAAGCAATATCTGTAAATGATTATAGAATTACTCCACAAAGTGGTATTAGGAATTCGGGAAATTGGATTTGGATAGGATCAGCTGGAAGAATAGATCCTAATGATAAGATAGTAATAAAAGCTATAGGTGATAAGCAAGCGTTAAAAAATGCAGTAACTTTTGTTGGAGTATTAGAGTATCAAGCATTACAAAATTATAATAGCGAAGTAAAAGAAAGTGACGAGATTATAATAAATAAAACCACTCAGTCTTTAACAAGTGAATTTGTTAAACCTATAAATTAAAGGAGGGAGATTTTGATGATAGCATTTATTGGATTATTAATAGGTGTACTTTTAGGATTATTATTAGATGTAAATATACCAGATACCTTATCTCCCTATATGTCTGTTGCAATTTTAGCATGTTTAGATTCTGTTTTTGGTGCGGTTAGAGCATCTTTATCAAAAAACTTTAAATCAGATATATTTATTTCAGGTTTCTTTGGTAATGCATTGTTAGCGGCAGGTCTTGCATACTTAGGAGATAAGCTTGGAATTCCAATGTATATAGCAGCAGTTATTGTTTTTGGAGGTAGAATATTTGATAACTTTGCAGTTATAAGAAGATTATTAATTGAAAAGTTAAAATCTCGTGAACGAGGTGAATAAATGAAAAATATAAAATCAACATTTTTTATTTTATCGGCATCAGTTGTAACAGGATTGCTTATAATAATTGGAATTAATGCAAATAATACTAAGATTAATGTATCTTTAAATGCAGTTGAATATAAAAATGCAGTAGAAGAAAGAAGTAAATTGTACAAAGAAATAGAAAAAATAAAAAATGAAAATATAGATTATAGATACAAAATAAGTAAATATGAAGGTAATGATCCTGAGAAGAGTAAGAAGCTAGTTGAAGATATGAAAAATCAGTTAATTGATTATGGCGCTTTAGGTGGAATCACATCTGTTAAAGGGCCGGGATTAGTAATAAAGATATTAGATGGAGATATAAATTATAACTTAGAATCTTATTATGAGATATGGAGAAAGATATTCCATGATTCTGACGCAGCAATGGTTTTAAATGAGTTAAAAAATGCAGGCGCAGAAGCTATAGCTATAAATGATCATAGAATACTACCTAATACTGGAGTAATATGTTATTCGGCGGCTATAGCATTTGAAGACCAATCAAATGTTTCATCTCCATTTTATATTTATGCTATAGGCAATCCCGAGGAAATGAAAGCATCTTTATTAGCAGAAAATAGTTTTATACAAAAATTGCTTTTAAGAAAATTAAAAATAGAGGTGTCAGAAAAAGATGAAATAGTGATTTCTGCAACAAAACAAAATACAGATGTGAAATATATGGAAGTATATCAGAAAAAATAAAATTTTATTAAAAAATATTTTAAAATTGAAGGAATTTAAGTTTTTTTGAAGAATATTTACAGTGTATATGTTAATAACTTCTTTAGGAGGAAAAGACTTGGTTATAGAAGAAAATATAAATAAAATAAAAGAAAATTTATCAAAAGATGTCACATTAGTAGCAGTTTCAAAGACTAAGCCTATAGAAGATATAGAACTTGCATATAAGGCTGGACAAAAAGATTTTGGCGAAAATAAAGTACAAGAGCTTATTGAAAAAGAAGAAATTCTTGAAAAAGATATAAGGTGGCATTTTATAGGTAATTTGCAAACTAATAAAGTTAAGTATTTAGTAGGTAAAGTCTATTTAATACATTCATTATCTAGTATTAAACTATTAAAAAAGATAGAAAGTGAATTTTCAAAAGAAGGTTTTATAGCTAATCTTTTAATACAAATAAATATAGGCAAAGAGGAAAATAAAAGTGGAATTTTTGAGGAAGAGTTAGATGGTTTAATAAATGAAATTGAATTATGTAATAATTGTAAAGTTAAAGGATTAATGGCCATAATTCCAAAAGGAAATGATACTGAAAATAGATATTATTTTAAAAAAATGAAAGATATATATGATACTTTAAGTAAAAGGTCATATAAAAATATTTCGATGGAAATCTTATCTATGGGGATGACTAATGATTATAAAATAGCTATTGAAGAAGGCTCTAATTTAATAAGAATTGGTGAAGGAATATTTGGTAAAAGAAATATATTAGGAGGATTAACGAATGGGTAACATGTTTGGAAAATTTAAAGAAATAATTGGACTTGGTGAATATGAGGATGATTTAGAGGATTTAGAAGATACAGAACTTGAAGAAGAAATACAAGAAGAAATTGAACCAATTATATCAAAACAAAAAGGAAATAAAGTAGTAAATATTCATACTGCATCTACAGCAAAGGTAATGGTAACAAAACCAAATAGCTATGATGATGCAAGAGAAATTGCTGATGCTATAAAAGCAAGAAAAATAGTGTTAGTTAATGCAACTACTTTAGAAACAAAGGTAGCACAAAGATTAGTAGACTTTATAAGTGGATCTTGTTATGTTTTAGGTGCTACATTACAAGAAATAGAGCAAAGAGTTTACTTATTATCACCTTCTAATGTGGAAGTTACAAATGAATTAAAAAATGAACTTAGCTCAAAAGCATTATTTAATTGGAATAAATAATTAATCAAACATAATGTTTATTAATAGTTTATAATTAATATTTTAATTAACAATAGGATGTAGATTTAATGTTAAAAAAAGAAACTTTAATAAAAAGCTTTAGTGAAGAAGATATAAACGAAGCTTTAAAAATATATGAAAAATATAAATTAGCTTATGAAAAAGATATACCTATATTTACAAATAACTTTCATTCACCAAATATATGGAGTTTTTTTGAGGGAAACTGTAATAATAGCAATTTTGTAGTTGAAACAAATGGACTTTTTGAAGAATCCGAAAGAAGAATAATTGCTTTTAATAATTATTATAAAACCAATTATCCTATTAAAATTTTAAGAATAAGTAATAAATCTAACTTTTCAAATTTGAAGCATAAAGATTATTTAGGATCAATATTGTCATTGGGAATTGGGCGTGATAAATTAGGAGACATAATAGTTAAAGAAGATAAAGCATATATTCCTGTCTTAGAAGATATAAGTGATTTTATATTGAATAATTTATCACATATTGGAAAGTCTCCAATTGAGATAAAAGTGATAGAAGATAATAATGAATTGCCCTCTGCTCAGTTTGAAGAAATATTTATAAATGTATCTTCATTAAGAGCAGACAGTATTGTAGCAAAAATTTCGAATGTATCAAGATCAAAAGCAATTGAAATTATAGAAAGTGGCAAAGTGTTAATAGATTATGTCAAAGCTAGAGATAAAAGTCAAGAAATTTCAAAAGATACTAG
This sequence comes from Clostridium sp. C8, assembly GCF_001010885.1. Classification (NCBI taxonomy): domain Bacteria; kingdom Bacillati; phylum Bacillota; class Clostridia; order Eubacteriales; family Clostridiaceae; genus Clostridium; species Clostridium sp. C8. Next base: position 21,986 of record NZ_LBMX01000033.1, read on the forward strand.
AGTTACAATCAGAGGAATTGGAAAGTTTATAATTGGCGAAATAATTGGCGAAACTAGAAGTGGGAAGCAGAGAATTGTAGTAAAAAAATATATATAATGTGTAGAGGTGATTTTATGAAACTTACTCCAATGGATATAAGTAATAAAGAATTCAAAAAGGGGTTTAGAGGCTACAGTAGTGATGAAGTTGATGAATTTATCAATGAAATTATAGAAAACTATGAAGAACTTTATAAAGAGAACTCAAGATTAAAAGAAAATTTATCAAGAGTTAATGAAAAATTAGAGCATTATTCAAAAATAGAAAATACAATTCAAAACACACTGTTATTAGCGCAAAATGCAGCTGAACAAGCAAGAGAGTCATCACAAAAAGAAGCAGAAATAATTTTGAAAAATGCAAATGATTCTGCTAAGAAAATTTTAGACAAGGCTCATAATGATGTAGTTTCTATAAATGATGAATATGAAAAGGTAAAGCAAGAGTTCATAAAGTTTAGAGCTAAATTTAGAAACTTTATGAATGCACAAACAGAAACTTTTGATGAATTAGAAAAGGACTTAACTAAGAATTATAATATATCAGAACCATTAGAAGAAGCAGCAATTGATGTTATTGAATTATCCAGTAAGAACATAGAAGAAATAGAAGAAGTTTATACTGAAGATATGGACGAAATAAAAAGCTTCTTTGCAAAGAACTAATACATAAAATCCGTTTAATACGGATTTTTTATTTTCTTTTTACTATTGAGTGTAAAGTTCTTATGTATTATAATGTGTAAAGAATTATAAGGAAAATGGAGAACAATATTAATGGACGAATTAGTATTTAAAATAAAAGAAGAAGACATTGGAGTTAGAATAGATAAATATTTAGTTAATGTTATAGATGGAAAATCTAGATCTTTTATACAAGGCTTAATAGATTCTAATGCAATTATAGTGAATAATAAAGAAGTCAAGAGTAATTATAAACTAAGAAATGGTGATGTAATAATAGTAAGTACACCAGCTCCAATGGATCTTGATGTAGAAGCAGAAGATATAGAACTTAACATAGTTTATGAGGATGAAGATGTAATAGTACTAAATAAACCACAAGGAATGGTTGTACATCCTGCCCCAGGTAATTATAGTGGAACATTAGTAAATGCACTGCTGTTTCATTGTAAAGATTTATCAGGAATAAATGGTATTATAAGACCTGGAATAGTCCATAGAATAGATAAAGATACATCTGGAATATTAGTAATAGCTAAAAATGATGAAGCTCATAATAGTTTAGCGCAGCAATTCAAAGAACATACTATAAAGAGAGAGTATTATGCATTAGTTGAGGGTAGATTTAGTAAATCTGATGGAATCGTGGATAAACCCATAGGAAGAAATAAAAAAGATAGATTAAAGATGGCTATAGTTGAAGATGGAAAAAGAGCCGTAACCCATTATGAAGTCTTAGAGCAATATAATAATGGAACAGCCTTAGTAAAATGTAGGCTAGAAACAGGAAGAACACATCAAATTAGAGTTCACATGTCTTCAATTGGGCATCCTTTAGTTGGGGATCCTATTTATGGCAATAAAAAACAAAAGTTTAAATTACAAGGTCAAGTATTACATGCAAAAACTTTAGGATTTATTCATCCAAGAACTAAGGAATATATGGAATTTGATTCAGATTTACCTAAATATTATTTAGAATTATTAGAAAATATAAGAAAATAGAGGTGGATTTAAATGAACTTAAAGGCAAATTTATTAGATGATAAAGCAATAAAAAGAACTTTAATAAGAATTTCGCATGAAATAATTGAAAAAAATAAAGGTATTGAAAACATAGTTTTAATTGGTATTAAAAGAAGAGGATATCCTTTGGCACAAAGAATTGCAAGAAATATAGAAAATATAGAAGGAATAAAAGTTCCTGTAGGCTATGTTGATATATCATTATACAGAGATGACATAACCGAAATAAAAGATATGCCTAGAGTTAATAATATGGATTTAGGTGTAAATGTTATAGGTAAAAAGGTCATATTAGTAGATGATGTATTATATACTTGTAGAACAGTAAGGGCGGCAATTGACGCTATAATTGATTCAGGAAGGCCAGAACAAATACAATTAGCTGTATTGATAGATAGAGGACATAAAGAACTACCAATAAGAGCTGATTATGTAGGTAAGAATATCCCAACTTCAAAAAGTGAAATAATAGCGGTTGAAATAGAAGAAATTGACGGTAATGATTCAGTAAAAATTTACGAAGAAAAATAGAGGAGAATAATATGGAATATGATTTAATTGCAACAACAACCTTTGGTCTTGAAGGTATTACTGCAAAAGAATTGAAAGCTTTAGGCTATGAAGACTTAAGAACAGAAAATGGAAAGGTACATTTTACAGGAGATGAAATGGATATTGCAATAGCTAACATTCATTTAAGAACAGCAGATAGAATATTAATAAAAATGGCAGAATTTGAAGCAAGAAGTTTTGAAGAATTATTTCAAGGTACAAAGAATGTAAAATGGAGTGATATAATCCCTATAGATGGTATTATGCATGTTAATGGTAAATCCGTAAAATCAACATTACATAGTGTACCAGATTGTCAATCTATTGTAAAAAAAGCTATAGTAGACAGTATGAGTAATTCTTATGGAATAAGCCAATTTGAAGAAAATGGACCATTATATAAAATTGAGGTATCAATACTAAAAGATGTTGTAACATTAACAATAGATACCTCAGGACCAGGTTTACATAAAAGAGGCTATAGAGAAGAAGCAGGAGCAGCACCCCTTAAAGAAACCTTAGCAGCTGCCATGGTACTTATTTCTAGATGGAAAGAAGATTTTATTTTAGTTGATCCTTTTTGCGGATCAGGGACAATACTTATAGAAGCTGCTATGATTATGCAAAATATAGCACCAGGAATGTGTAGAAGTTTTACATGTGAAACTTGGCCAACAATGGATTCTGATGTTTTCGAACAAGTAAGAGAAGGTGCGGAAAGAGCAATTAAAAATAAAGATATAAAGCTTATAGGATATGATATAGATGGAAGAATACTTAAAGTAGCAAGAAGTAATGCAGAAAAAGCAGGAGTTTCTAAATATATTGAATTCCAAAAAAGAGATTTTAATGATTTTTCAAATAGTAACAGATATGGATTTATAATTTCTAACCCACCATATGGAGAACGTTTAGGAGAGAAAAAAGAAGTAGAACAATTATACAAAATCTTTGGAAGCTTTAAAAAGAAATTTTTCAACTGGGATTACAATGTTCTTACATCTTATGAAGGATTTGAAGGTCCATTTGGAAGAAAATCAACTAAAAACAGAAAGCTATATAGTGGTAAATTAAAATGCTATTACTATCAATACTTTGATAATGAGCTTATTAAAAATGATGGAGATATGCTTATAAACCATATATAGCGACGATTGAAAATGGGTAGCTTATAGTTGATAATTAATGAAAGGATATGATTTATAGCTAAATCTATAAATCATATCCTTTTTTTAATAACTAAAGATATTATAAATGATATTATCTTGTAAAATAAAAATATCTAACTTGTATTTATATACGATTAAGTTAAATTTAAGAATTTTGTTAAGGAATTGTAAGGTAAATAAATTATAATTAAATATAGAATTTCAAAATCGAAGATACCGTAAGATTTAAAAATTTATAGTTCATAGTAATATAGCGCATAGTTATACTATGGTAAGGGAATTTAAAATTAGAAAGCCAATATTTATTTAAGCTAGAATTTATTTGAATGAATACTGAAATTATAATCCATAAATTATGTAGGATACTAATATAAGGTTTTGAAAAATTGTATTACAAATCGATTTAAGTTTTGAGGTGAAATTAGTGTATAAAGATGCTATTAACTTAGTTCCTATTCTACACTTTTTTATTCCTATTATTTTAGGGACATTAGTTGGCTGTATATGTAAAAATTTTAATTTAATAAAAACAACATACCAAATAATAATATCTATTATTATTTGTATAATTTATCTTGCAATTATAGCTTTTTATACTTCAAGTCAAAATGAAACCCAACTTTTGATAATTTTATTTATTTGGAATTCAATTTTAATTTTCATTTCAAATAAAATTTATTTATATTTTTGCAATAAAAAGAATGCACATTCTTAATATTATTATTTAAAATAGAAGTGGACAAAATCAATATTTGTACACTTCTATACTATATATTATCAACCTTGATTTAAAACAGATCCTAAAATATAAACTATTTAAAAATAGTAAGAAAATGTATATCACAATAAAGGGGTGAGGGGAATAAAAATAAAGAAAAGAAAGCATATTGTAAATGTCAACCTCAAAATGTTGAAAAGTTCCAACATGAAAATGCATAATTATTTGATAGTTATTTGTTTTCTTGTTGGATCATTTCATATACATCTTTTGTTCTATAAGATGGCCCAACTATTTTAATAATATGAGCATGATGTAGAAGCCTATCAAGTATAGCATTCGCTAGCGTAGCAT